>NZ_JAMYTM010000013.1:0-159262 GCF_040322475.1 Mesorhizobium sp. M0140
CGCCGCCCACAGCCCCCGCCCCGCCCGCGCCGCCGGGCCCGCGCCCCCCTCCCTGCCCCCCCCCCCCCGCCCCCCCCCCCCCGCCCCCCCCCCCGCCCCGCCCCCGGCCCCCCGCCGCCCCCCCCCCCCCCCGCCCCCCACGCCCACTTCAACCTTCAAGGGTTACCAGAGACCGATGAACCTGTTTCGTACGATTGGTTTGATGCTGTTGTTCCTGCTGGCGACACTGTCGTCCTCCGGCGCCGGCGAAGCCGATCTGCGCGGCATCATCGCCAAATTCGCCGCGGCCAAGGGCTTTTCCGAGATCGGAGCCGTCGTCCACGAACTGGCTGCTGCCGGCGATCCGGCGGTGGAGCGGCCGCTTGCGGCACTGGCCGACGGCAACCTCTATGTCCGCAAGGCCGATTCCCTGGTGTTTGTCGGCAAGGAAGCGGGCGAAAGCGTCCAGCTTTCCGACCCGTTGAGCGGCGAGGCATCGGGCGAGGCGGCCAAGGACGACATCACCAAGATCAAGGTCAACAACACGCTGCGTCGCGTCATCCGCGATGCGTTGGGCACGCTGACGCTTGGCGCCAAGGATCCGGCCGTGCGCATCGCCGCCGCCGACACCATGTTCAAGACGCCCGACGCCGCAAACATCGGACCGCTCGACACGGCAATCGCCAGTGAGACCGTGGCCAGCGTCAAGGCGCTGCTCGAACAGGCTCGTGCCGCCTCCGTTCTGGTCTCCGACCGGCCTGAAGCCGACAAGCTCGCTGCAATTGCCCTGATCGGCGCGCGTGGCGACCGCGATGCGGTTTCCCTGCTCACCTCGGTCGAGGCGAAATCCACCGACGCGGTCAAGCAAGCGGCGACGACCGCAATCGCCAACATCAATTCGACGCTGGCCTTCTGGGATGCCGGCCAGAACATCTGGTACGGCATTTCGCTGGGCTCGGTGCTGCTGCTGGCGGCGATCGGCCTTGCCATCACCTTCGGCGTCATGGGCGTTATCAACATGGCGCACGGCGAGATGGTCATGCTCGGCGCCTACACGACCTTCGTCGTCCAGCAGGTGATCCGCACCTCCTTTCCCGGCCTGTTCGACTGGTCGCTGGTTATTGCGCTGCCGCTGGCTTTCCTCGTCTCGGCTCTGGTCGGCCTGATCATCGAGCGCGGCGTCATCCGCTTTCTCTACGGGCGGCCGCTGGAAACACTGCTTGCGACTTGGGGCGTCTCGCTGATCCTGCAACAGGCCGTGCGTTCGATCTTCGGGCCGACCAACCAGGAGGTGGGCAACCCCTCGTGGATGTCGGGCTCGTTCAATGTCGGACAGTTGGCGATCACCTGGAACCGGCTGTGGATCCTGGTTTTCGCGCTCGCTGTCTTCGGCATCCTGCTCTACGTGATGAAGCGCACGCCCTGGGGCCTTCAGATGCGCGCCGTCACCGCCAACCGGCGCATGGCCGCCTCGATGGGCATCAGGACGCCATGGGTAGACGCGCTGACTTTCGCGCTCGGCTCCGGCATTGCAGGCATTGCCGGTGTCGCGCTCAGCCAGATCGACAATGTCTCGCCCAATCTCGGTCGCGGCTACATCATCGACAGCTTCATGGTCGTCGTCTTCGGCGGCGTCGGCAATCTGTGGGGCACGCTGGTCGGCGCCTTCTCGCTTGGCATCGTCAACAAGTTCCTCGAGCCCTATGCGGGCGCGGTGCTCGGCAAGATCGTCGTGCTGGTGCTGATCATCCTGTTCATACAGAAGCGCCCGCGCGGCCTGTTCGCGCTCAAGGGCAGGGCGGTGGAAGCATGATCACGGGACGCTTCTTTGCCGCCGGCGCGGACCGCCGCATCGCCATCACGATCTTCATCCTGCTGGCGGTGGCCGTCATCGTGCCGCTGCTCAACCTTGCGGTGTCTCCTGCCAGCGCCTTCTACATCCCATCCTACATTGTCGCGCTGACCGGCAAATATCTCTGTTATGCACTGCTCGCCTTGGCGCTCGATCTTGTCTGGGGCTATTGCGGCATCCTTTCGCTTGGCCACGGCGCCTTCTTCGCGCTCGGCGGCTATGCGATGGGCATGTATCTGATGCGCCAGATCGGCTCACGCGGCGTCTACGGCAATCCCATCTTGCCCGACTTCATGGTGTTCCTGAACTACAAGGAATTGCCCTGGTTCTGGTACGGTTTCGACCATTTCTGGTTCGCCGGCCTCATGGTGCTCGCGGTGCCCGGCCTGCTCGCTTTCGTCTTTGGCTGGTTCGCCTTCCGCAGCCGCGTCACCGGCGTTTATCTCTCGATCATCACCCAGGCGATGACGTACGCGCTGCTGCTTGCCTTTTTTCGCAACGACATGGGGTTCGGCGGCAACAACGGCCTGACCGATTTCAAAGATATTCTGGGCTTCAACGTGCAGGCCGACGCGACGCGCTCGGCGCTGTTTGCCGCCAGCGCCGTGATGCTCGCGCTAGCCGTCTTCGTCACCTGGGCGATCGTCGGCTCCAAATACGGCAAGCTCTTGATGGCTGTGCGCGATGCCGAGAGCCGCACGCGCTTCCTCGGCTGGCGGGCGGAGAACGTAAAACTGTTCGCCTTCACCGTCTCGGCCGTCATGGCCGGCATAGCCGGCGCGCTCTACGTGCCGCAGGTCGGCATCATCAATCCGGGTGAATTCGAGCCGGCCAATTCGATCGAGGTCGTTGTGTGGGCCGCCGTCGGCGGGCGCGGCACCATTGTCGGACCGATCATCGGTGCGTTGCTGGTCAATGCCGGCAAATCCTGGTTCACCGGCGTGCTGCCGGAATTCTGGCTGTTTGCCTTGGGTGGGCTGTTCGTCGCCGTCACGCTCTTGCTGCCCAAGGGCATCATCGGCATGTGGGACAGCTGGCGCGGCAACGCCAGGGCGTTGCGGGCAGCTTCGATTGCCGAGGAAGCCGGCACCGATGCCGACGTCCCGCCGCCGGCGAAAATCGTTCGCAGCGAGGCGAGAAAGCCCGGCGACTGGTCCGCCAGCAACCCCGAACCGCAGCCGGCGGAGTGAGCGACCATGTCAAAGTCGAACACGATCCTTTATCTCGACGGAGTTTCGGTCTCCTTCGACGGCTTTCGCGCCATCAACAATCTGTCGCTGGTGCTCGACAAGGGTGAGATGCGCGCCATCATCGGCCCCAACGGCGCCGGCAAGACGACGATGATGGACATCGTCACCGGCAAGACGCGGCCCGACGAAGGCGACGTGTTCTTCGACGGCCAGGTCGATCTGACCAAGCATGATGAGGCCGAGATCGCCATGATGGGCATCGGCCGCAAGTTTCAGAAGCCGACCGTGTTCGAAAGCCACACGATCGAGGAAAACCTGATGCTGGCGCTGAAGGGGCCGCGCTCGATCTTCCCGGCGCTGTTCCATCGCCGCTCGGCCGCCGAGACGCGGCAGATCGATGACATCCTCGGCATCATCCGGCTTGGCGACAAGCGTGACGAACTGGCGGCCAATCTGAGCCATGGGCAAAAGCAGTGGCTCGAGATCGGCATGCTCTTGGCGCAGGACCCGAAACTGCTTCTGGTCGACGAACCGGTCGCCGGCATGACCGATGCCGAGACCGAGGAAACCGCGCGGCTGCTCAAGGATATTGCCCGCGACCATTCGGTCATCGTCGTCGAGCACGACATGCATTTCGTGCGCGAGCTCGGCGTCAAGGTCACCTGCCTGCATGAGGGCTCGGTGCTGAGTGAGGGCACACTCGATTTTGTGTCGGCCGACGAGCGTGTCGTCGAAGTCTATCTGGGGAGATGAGCATGGTTTGGCGGGTGCAGTTCCATCACTTCGATTTGTCGTTTCTGCGGTTCTGGAAAAGGCGCTGACATGCTCGAAGTTTCCAATGCCACGCTGCACTACGGCGCCGCCCAGGCGCTGCGCGGCGTGTCGCTGAAGGCGGGCGCCGGCAAGATCACCTGCGTGCTCGGCCGCAATGGCGTCGGCAAGACCAGTTTGATGAGATCGATCGTCGGCCATCACCGGCTGACGAGCGGAAGCGTTGCCTTCGAGGGGAAGGCGCTCGACCGGAGCGCGGCGTATGACCGCGCCCGGTCGGGCATCGCATTCGTACCGCAGGGCAGGGAGGTCTTTCCGCTGCTCACCGTGCGGGAGAACCTGGAATCAGGCTTCGCGCCGCTGAAACGGGCCGACCGCAACATTCCTGCACATGTCTTCGAATTGTTCCCGGTGCTGAAGCAGATGCTCGGCCGTCGCGGTGGCGATCTTTCCGGGGGCCAGCAGCAGCAGCTCGCCATCGGGAGGGCATTGGTGATGCGGCCGAAGCTGCTGGTGCTCGACGAGCCGACCGAAGGCATCCAGCCGTCGATCATCAAGGACATCGGCCGCGCCATCCGCTACCTGCGCGACCAAGCCGGCATCGCCGTGCTTTTGGTCGAACAATATCTCGATTTCTGCCGCGAACTCGCCGACGAGGTCAACATCATGGACCGGGGCGTGATCGTCCATACCGGTCCGGCGGAAGATCTGGACCGTGCCGATGTCCGGAAGTTCCTGACGGTGTAGAATCGCCGCCGCACTTCAGTTGACGATCCGAAGTCCTTGCCAAATCCAATATTTCTCCGGCCCTGCATCAGCGTCTCTGGTGCATCGGCAACTGCGTGCTAGTCTTTTCCTAGGCTTTTGTGAGTCGGCCGCTTCCGTACCAGTCTGGTTTATCGCAGATCGAGGCCGCGGCTATCACCGGCAAGTCTCACGCAAGCAAGGCTTCCTAGCTTCTCTCCTGCGATCTTTGTCGTTCAACGCGTTTGGGCACACAGGCTAAGGGACAGCCATGGAACGTTACGTCGAGGACTACCAGAAGCGGCGGCTTACCGAGCGCGTCGATATCATCACTGCCATCAACATCTTGAAGTCCCAAGGCTACGGCCATGACGACCTGATCGAGGAGATCACCAAGGTCTTCTATGTCGACCTGGATGCATTCAATGAAATCGTGATGGCGGCGTAGAGCAATTCTGGGAAAAGTGCGAAGCGCTTTCCCTGGATAATTGCATCAGACAACGGGTTAGAGCAGCTCGCCGTTTCCTTGAAACGGTGAAATGCTCTGGAAGTCGCACAGCTCATCGTGATCGTGGCTGCCACAGATGCGCGATCAGCCTGCGCGCCTGAACGGAGAGGCGGTGACGCGGTTGCGGCCACCGCGCTTGGCGTCGTAGAGCGCCTTGTCGGCGGTATTGAGCACCTTGTCGAAGCCGAGACCTTCCTTGGTGCCGAAAGCAAATCCGGCACTGACCGTGCATATCAGCGAGCCTGTCTCGGTTTCGATGCGGTGCGCGGCAAAAGCTGTCCGTATGGCCTCGGCGGTGGCCTCCACCGTTTCGGGCAAGGTCCGCTTCAGCACCAGCGCGAATTCCTCGCCGCCCATGCGCGCGGCGACGTCGCCCGGGCGGAGATTGCCGGCGAGTTCCCGTGCGAACACCTTCAGCACCTCATCGCCGGCGGCGTGGCCGAATTCGTCGTTGACGGCCTTGAAGTTGTCGAGATCGAAGACGACCACCGCCGTGAAGGCGCCGACCGGCGCATCGCCGTGCAGGTCGAACAGGGCGCGGCGGTTGAGCAGGCCGGTCAGCGGGTCGGTCAGGGCATTGTGGCGGTGATGCCGGGCCAGACGTCCCTGGTTCAGGGCCAGGGAAAGCGCCCCGATCCCGGTCATGCTGGCGATGACGATGATGAGGCTCAGTTCCTCGGCCCAGTTGCTTGGCGCATGTCCAAGGACCAGCTTTCCATCCAAGGCTAGAACCATGGCGCAGAGAGCGAAGGATGCGGCCGTGGCGGAATAGAGCGCGGTGATACCGATCGTCAGGGCAGGGGCTTCGTCGCGGCCTTTCCAGTATTCGACCGCCGTTGCGAACAGAAGCAAGGCGGCGAAGGCATTTTCGAACATGAAGCCCAGCCCGTCATAGCCTAGAGCCATCGGAGGCAACGTCACGGCCAGCGAAATGGCGCTGCCAAGCACCGTTCGCGGCACTGGCGAGCCGCCGGTTCTGAACTGGTAGGCCGCGCCCAGCATTGTCGAGAAACCGAGCAGGAGGAAAGCCAGCGTGGCGATGCCGAGCAGGCGCCCGGGCATATCGATATAGGCGTCATAGACAAAAATATCGCCGACCACGAACACCAGACTGATCGCCCATGTCAGCAGGAATTTCTCCGAGCGAGCGGTCAGCCACATGCCAAACAATGTCAGGCTCAGGCAGGCAGCGGAAAAACCGACAGCCAGCAGAAGTGAAGTGTAGTCGAGCGACATGCCCCTCGTCCTTGCCCGCGGCGGCCCAAATCTGCGACTGGTTCGGCTGGATTCATGCAGCAAGGAGGTATCGATAAGGTTACGACGGTAGCGAAGATGCCATGATTCCGCTGCGTCAGGGCACCGGCTGACCCTGGTCCACTCGCTTCATCAGTGCCATGGCGCCGAACGGCGCGCGCACCTTGCCCTCGGTGATGAAGTAGACGAACACGTCGCGCGGCTTGACCGGCGCATCGGTGGCGGGGTCGGCGCGCCGCAGGTCGGCCGGCTGCTTGCCTTGCGCCCAAATCTTTACCCGCGCGGCCCATTCATCGAGGCCTTTCGGCGTGTAGCAGTCGGGATTGTCATCGCTGCCGGTCTGCAGCCGGGCGTAGACGAAATCACCGGTGACATCGGCGATGTCGGGATATTTGGCATGGTCGGCGTAAACGATCGCGGCCTTGTATTTTCGGGCAAGTGCTGCGAATTCCGGCACGACAAAACTGTCGTTGCGGACTTCGAGCGCATGGCGCAGCCCAACGCCGTCCTGCTTTTCCGGCAGCAGTTTCAAAAAGGCTTCGAAATCGTCCGGATCGAATTTCTTGGTCGGCGCGAACTGCCACAGGATCGGCCCGAGCTTTTCACCGAGCGCGGCAACACCCGAGCCGAGGAAGCGCATCATCGATTCGCCGGCCTCGCCGAGCACGCGCCGGTTGGTGACGAAGCGGTTGCCCTTTAGCGAGTACACGAAACCGTCCGGCGCCTCGTTGGCCCATTTAACGAAGGTCGGCTCCTTGAAGCTGGAATAGTAAGTGCCGTTGACCTCGATGCTCGGCACCTGGCGAGTGGCGTAGTTCAGCTGCTTGGCCTTGGGAAGCTTGTCGGGATAGAAGGACGTATCCCAGGGCTCGAAGGTCCAGCCGCCCATGCCGGCGCGGATTGTTCCCGATGTGCTCATTGTCATCCTCCCAGTGCTGAAAAAATCAGGCCGCGGTGGTCTCATCGACGACTTTTGCCATGTCGACGAGCACCCATCCCGGCCGGTAGGGATTGGGCCGGCGACCCGTTTCGTGGAAACCGTAGGCCAGATAGAGCGCGATGTTCCGCTCCATCCTGGCGTTGGTGTAAAGCCGCACCTCGGGCAAGCGCCACAGCCGCGTCTGTTCGTCCGCGTGTTTGAGCAACGCAATACCGAAGCCTTTGCCCTGAAAGTCAGGAGAGACCGCGACGGAGAAGATCATCGCGTGATCGTCGTGCCGTTCCAGTGTGAGTACTCCGGCAATTTCGCTGCCGCTTTCCAACACCCACACCTCGCCGCGCGCGATGCGCGGCGTATAGTCTTCGGTGACTGGGATCGGCGGTGCGCCTAACAGTGCAGTGTAAGGCGCATAGGCCGCTTCCGTCAGCGAGACGACAGTTTGGAGATCACCGCAAGCGCTCTTCTGATTTTCATTCAAAAGCTCTCCAGGCGCCAACCGGTCCGATCACTCCGCCGCTTCGCGCTTGCCTCCGGGGCGCCGCTCCAGAAGCTCCTTGAGGAACTGGCCGGTGTAGCTGCGCTTCTCGCGCACGATTGCTTCCGGCGTGCCGGAGGCAACCAGTTCGCCGCCGCCGTCGCCGCCTTCGGGGCCGAGGTCGAGCACCCAGTCGGCGGTCTTGATCACTTCGAGATTGTGCTCGATGACCACCACCGTGTTGCCCTGGTCGACCAGTTCATGCAGCACTTCCAACAGCTTGGCGACGTCGTGGAAATGCAGCCCGGTGGTCGGCTCGTCGAGGATATAGAGCGTCTTGCCAGTTGCCTTGCGCGACAGTTCCTTGGCGAGCTTGATGCGCTGCGCCTCGCCGCCGGACAGCGTCGTCGCCTGCTGGCCGATGTGGATGTAGCCGAGGCCGACCTGCTTCAGCGTTTCGAGCTTGTCGCGCACGCCGGGCACGGCGGCGAAGAAGTCGACGCCTTCCTCGACCGTCATGTCGAGCACGTCGGCGATCGACTTGCCCTTGAACACGACGTCGAGGGTCTCTCTGTTGTAGCGCTTGCCGTGACAGACGTCGCAGGTGACGTAGACGTCGGGCAAAAAGTGCATCTCGATCTTGATGACGCCGTCGCCCTGGCAGGCCTCGCAGCGGCCGCCCTTCACGTTGAAGGAGAAGCGTCCCGGCTGGTAGCCGCGCGCCTTGGCTTCGGGCAGCCCAGCGAACCAGTCGCGGATCGGCGTGAAGGCGCCGGTATAGGTGGCGGGGTTCGAACGCGGTGTCCTGCCGATCGGCGACTGGTCGATGTCGATGACCTTGTCGAGGAATTCGAGACCCTCGATGCGGTCGTGTTCGGCCGGATGTTCGCGCGAGCCCATGATGCGGCGCGACGCGGCCTTGAACAGCGTCTCGATGAGGAAGGTCGACTTGCCGCCGCCCGACACGCCGGTCACGGCGGTGAAGGTGCCGAGCGGGATTTCTGCGGTGACGTTCTTCAAATTGTTGCCGCGCGCGCCGACGATTTTCAGGCGCCGGTTCTTCTTCGCCTCGCGCCTGACACCAGGCGTCGCCACTTCGAGCGCACCGGACAGGTATTTGCCGGTGATCGAATTGGGATTGGCCATGACCTGCTGCGGCGTGCCCTGGGCGATGATCTCGCCACCATGGATTCCGGCGGCCGGGCCCATGTCGACGACATAGTCGGCATGCAGGATGGCATCCTCGTCATGCTCGACGACGATCACCGTGTTGCCGATGTCGCGCAGATGCTTCAGCGTATCGAGCAGACGGGCATTGTCGCGCTGGTGCAGGCCGATCGATGGCTCGTCCAGCACATAGAGCACACCGGTAAGACCCGAGCCGATCTGCGACGCCAGCCGGATGCGCTGGCTCTCGCCGCCCGACAGCGTGCCGGAATTGCGCGACAGCGTCAGATAGTCGAGCCCGACATCGTTGAGGAAGCGCAGCCGCTCGCGGATCTCCTTCAAGACCCGCACCGCGATCTCGTTCTGCTTGTCGTTGAGCGACGCTGGCAGGTCGGTGAACCACTGGTCGGCCTTGCGGATGGAAAGCTCGGTGACTTCGCCGATGTGCTTGCCGGCGATTTTCACCGCCAGCGACTCGGGCTTCAGCCGATAGCCCTTGCAGACCGGGCAGGGCGTCGCCGACATGAAGCGCTCGATTTCTTCGCGCATCCAGGCGGATTCGGTCTCTTTCCAGCGCCGCTCGAGATTGGGAATGACGCCTTCAAAGGTCTTGGTGGTCTTGTAGGAGCGCAGGCCGTCATCATACTGGAAGGTGATTTCGCGCTCGCCCGTGCCGTGCAGGATGGCTTCCTTGGCCTCTTCGGACAAATCCTTGAACTTGTCGCCAAGCTTGAAGCCATAAGCCTTGCCCAGCGCTTCCAGCGTCTGCGCGTAATAGGGCGAGGTCGACTTCGCCCACGGGCTGACGGCGCCGTCGCGCAGCGAGATGTTCTCGTCCGGCACGATCAGATTGCCGTCGATGGCGCGCTGGCTGCCGAGACCGTCGCAGGTCGGGCAGGCGCCGAACGGGTTGTTGAACGAGAACAGCCGCGGTTCGATTTCCGGAATGGTGAAGCCGGAGACCGGGCAAGCGAACTTTTCCGAGAACAGGATGCGCTCATGCGTCTCGTTCTTCGACTTGTTGACCGAATCCTCGCCGGTCTGGCTGGCATCGAGCGGCTTGTCGGCGAATTCGGCGACCGCCAGCCCATCGGCCAGCTTCAGGGCGGTCTCGATGGAATCGGCAAGCCGCGTCGCCAGATCGCCGCGCACGACGATGCGGTCGACGACGACGTCGAGGTCATGCTTGTACTTCTTGTCCAGCGCCGGCACGTCGGCGATTTCGTAGAAGACGCCATCGACCTTGACGCGCTGAAAGCCCTTTTTTTGCAACTCCAGCAATTCCTTGCGGTATTCGCCTTTGCGGCCGCGCACCATCGGCGCCAGGATGAACAGCCGCGTGCCTTCCTCGACCGCCAGCACGCGGTCGACCATCTGCGAAACCGTCTGGCTCTCGATCGGCAGGCCGGTGGCCGGCGAATAGGGGATGCCGACGCGCGCAAAAAGCAGCCGCATATAGTCGTAGATCTCGGTGACGGTGCCGACGGTCGAACGCGGGTTCTTCGAGGTGGTCTTCTGCTCGATGGAGATGGCGGGCGACAGGCCGTCGATCTGGTCGACGTCAGGCTTCTGCATCATCTCAAGGAATTGCCGCGCGTAGGCCGACAGGCTTTCGACGTAGCGGCGCTGGCCTTCGGCATAGATCGTGTCGAAGGCAAGCGATGACTTGCCGGACCCCGACAGGCCGGTCATGACAATCAGGCTGTCACGCGGCAAGTCGAGATCGACATTCTTCAGATTGTGTTCGCGCGCCCCGCGAATGGAAAGATATTTATGGTCGGCCATAGCCGGTCGCCGCCTCAGAATCTGGAATTTCCTGGAATGGCGGGTTTTCCCGGCCATCCCCTATGTAGGTAGTTTTGCCGCCACGTCGAGAGACGCCACAATTCCCGACCAAAGCGTTTAACCGTCTTTCGCGTGAACGGGCAAGCGGAAAGAACAAAGGCCGAACACGCTCCTGACAAAGCTGTGCAAAAGCTGACCTGCACGTAACCTTCCGGCGATCACATTTTTCGGTAACCGGCTATTGATGGTTGACGCCACCAGCTGACGGGAGCAGTCTCCAGCAGTCAACGAAGACGGCCGTCTTTCGATGGCCTCGCCGCCCAAAGGCGGCCTGCGAGACGCCGCAGGCATTTGCGATTTGTGCTTCGTGACGACAACGTCGCAATGGACAAAGGAGCGGAGCTATGACGCCACCGGATCGTCCCATAGGGTTCCAGTTGTTACTGGAGCGGCGGCAGGCATAAGTGCCAGGGTTTAGCGTTTTCGCCACCCGACAAACCGTGACCTGCCATATCCCCGTAAAAATCAGAGACTGTTAGTCGGATCGTCGGTTGAACGCCGCGTTGCATCCGAAATCAAATGCCGGCAGTACACTCCCGGTAGAGATTGGATTTGAGATCCAAAAAGGCCCCGTCCGTTTGCGCAAAGCACGGCGGGGCCGTTTTCATGTGCGGATTGTCTGTTGGCGACAGGCGCAACGCAGCACGCGCCGACAGACTGTCAGTGGCGCGGCGGCCCGATCGAGCCGGCGCCGACATCGACGGTGATGCTGCCGGAAATCCTGACATCCGTATCGCCGATCTTGAACTGGCCGTTGCCGTTGCCGGGAAACGCGTCGTCGGGCTCCGGAGCCGGCTTGGCGATGCGGTAGTCACCGGTTACGCCGGGCAGGGCGCCTTTTTGCGTTGACGGCGAACTGTCTTCGGCAAGTGCCGCGCCGCTGATGAGGCCCGCAATGGCGAGCGCTACAACGGCGATGACGCGGTGCAATGATCTGGACTGATGAGTGTCGGTCATCCCAAGACTATAGTGGCGCGCCGCCGATGGAACCAGACCGGCATCGTCAAATCTTCGACAGCCGGACGGACTCCGATCCGGCCCTGGCTCACGCCGCCTTTTTTCGCGTGTCGAAAACATGGTCGACGATGCCCCATGCCTGGGCCTCGCGGGCGGTCATGAAGTGGTCGCGGTCCAGCGTGCGCTCGACCTCTTCATAGCTGCGGCCGCAATGCTGCGCGTAGAGTTCGGCCATGTGCCGTTTCGTCCGGCCGATGCCTCGGCATGGCGCTGGATGTCGGAGGCCTGGCCCTGGAACCCGCCCAGCGGCTGATGCAGCAGGATGGTGGCGTTCGGCAGCGAGATCCGGCGCCCCGGTGCGCCTGCCATCAGCAGGAACGAGCCCATCGATGCGGCAAACCCCATGCATACGGTCGACACCGGGCAGCTGATGTATTGCATTGTGTCGTAGATGGCGAAGCCGCTGGTGACCACGCCGCCCGGCGAGTTGATGTAGAGCGAGATCTCCTTGTCGGGATTGTCCGATTCCAGCGACAGAAGCTGCGCGCAGACCAACGCCGAGATGTCGTCGTTGATCTCACCGTTGATGAAGACGATGCGCTCGCGCAGCAGTCGTGAAAAGATGTCGAAGGCGCGTTCGCCGCGGCTCGATTGCTCGATCACCATCGGAACCAGATTGGCAACACCGCTCATTGTCTCTCTCCGTCTGTTTGTTTTCAGGCCGCGCGCAGCAGGAGGCGAGGCGTGTTTGCGGCGATTGGCTTAGGTGACCTGTTTGCATCGAGCGAAAGCCGGCAGCCGGCGCCTGCCATGGCGACGGCAGGCATGGCCTTGCGGGCAAAGCCGTCATGGACGATGCGCAGATGCGTGCCGCCGGAAACGGTGCGCGCAAGCGTAAAAGTGACGGTACTGTCAAGCGGATCCTGCCGCGCGCCATCGCCTGGCTGCGAGCGCTCCCGCCAGGAATAGCGCAACAGGCGTTCGGGCTCGGCGTCGAGGATTTCGCAATCGATCGGCGCATCCGGTCCGGCGAGGGCAAAACGGTTGCCCATCTCGGGTCTGATGTCGTTCGGCATCATCCAGGCGGCGAGCAATTCCGGTACGGTCAGGGCCCGCCAGACCTTTTCCGGCGGCTCGGCAAGCTCGTACTCGAACTCGAGCGCATCCGCGGCGTCGCTTTGGCCCGCGTTGGTCGTTGATCCCGCCTTCTTCATTGATCCATGTCCTTCAAAACCGCCTTCAGCCTTTCGATGCGCTCCGGCCAGAAGGTCCGGTAGCGTTCGATCCAGGAGAGCAAGGGGGCGAGCCCCTGCGGATCGGCGCGGTAATAGGCGTTGCGGCCGGCTCGCCGCTCGACCACCAGCCCGGCCCCACGCAGCACCGCCAGATGCTGCGACACCGCGGGCTGCGACACCGTCATCCCGGTGCGCAATTCCGACACGCTCATCTCGCCGGCGGCCAGCCGCTCAAAGACGGCGCGGCGCGTCGGGTCGGCCAGTGCCCGGAAAATCTCTGCTTCGATCATGCCAAAAGCATAAGTGAATACTTATTGATTTGGCAAGCGGTCTTTTCAAACCCATATGAGCGGCTTCGGCATTGCTGCCATTCCTTGACAATAAGCAGCGATGCGGATAAGAACGAAAAGGGAACAAAAACCTTGTGGGTAAAGGCAGCCATGGCAAGCGGCGATCGCCTGCAGCCTGTAAGGTGCTGCGACAAAAATTTGTTTCGGATGAGCGCGGAGAAATATCATGGCGGGTAGCGTCAACAAGGTCATTCTGGTCGGCAATCTCGGCGCGGATCCCGAAATCCGTCGCCTGAATTCGGGTGAACCGGTCGTCAACATCCGCATCGCCACATCGGAAAGCTGGCGCGACAAGAATTCCGGCGAACGCAAGGAAAAAACCGAGTGGCACAACGTCGTCATCTTCAATGAGGGCATCGCCAAGGTGGCGGAGCAGTATCTGAAGAAGGGCATGAAGGTCTATGTCGAGGGCCAGTTGCAGACGCGCAAATGGCAGGACCAGACCGGTGCCGACAAGTACACGACGGAAGTCGTGCTGCAGAAATTCCGCGGTGAGCTGCAGATGCTCGACGCACGCGGACAGGGCGAGGGCGGTCAGGTCGGCGGCTATACCGGTGGCGGCAGCAGCCGTGGTTCCGATTTCGGTCAGTCCAGCCCGAGCGAAGGCTTCAATCGCGGCGGCGGCGGTGCCAAGAGCGGCGGCGGTGGCGGTTCGTCGCGCGAATTGGATGACGAAATCCCGTTCTGATCGCAACAGTTATGTCAGACACAGTGCCCCGAGAGTCATTCATGGACTTTCGGGGTTTTGCATCGTGATTGAGGCTGACCGGGCCGATCAAGGAAATACGGTGAAAGGACGAGTTCGGTGAAAGCACGCGTAAAGTGGGTCGAGGAGCGCACCTTCGTCGGGGAATCCGGCAGCGGTCACAAGGTCGTGCTCGGAACAGCGCACGGATCGGAAGGCAAGACGCCGGGTCCAAGCCCGATGGAGCTGGTGCTGATCGGCACCGGTGGCTGTTCGGCCTATGATGTCGTGCATATCCTCGAAAAAGGCCGCGAGGCGGTCGAGGACTGCGTCGTCGAACTCGACTCCGACCGGGCCGAAACCGAGCCCAGGGTTTTTACACGCATCCATATGCATTTCGTCGTCAAGGGCAGGGCACTCTCCAGCGACAAGGTGAAACGCGCGATCGACCTTTCGATCGAAAAATATTGCTCGGCGTCTGCGATGCTGGCCAAGACCGCGACGATTACCCACGATTTCGAAGTGATCGACACGACGGTGAAATAGGGCCGGCTTCGGCGGCAGCTCGTCGCGTTACCCCGCCATCAGCGCCTTGATGCCGTCGGCCACGAATTGCACGGCCAGTGCCGCCAGGATGACGCCAAGCAGCCGGGTCAGGATCGAACGACCAGTCTGGCCGAGGATGCGGTCGATGCGTTCCGACAGCACGAACACCAGATAGGTGATGGCGAGGCAGACGAAGATGATGCCGACCAGGGCTGCCTGCGCGGCAAATCCCTGAAATGAACCGGAAAGCAGCACCGTCGCCGAAATCGCGCCGGGGCCGGCGATCAGCGGGATCGCCAGCGGGAAGGCGGCGATGTTGTGGATCATGTCCTTGGTGATGGCGACGTCGCCGATCTTCTCCTTACGGTCCTGCCGGCGCTCGAACACCATCTCGAAGGCGATGAAGAACAGCAGGAAACCGCCGGCGACGCGGAAGGCCGGCAACGTTATGCCGAACACCGACAGGATCGATGCGCCGGCAACTGCAAACAACGCCATCACCAGGAAGCCGATGATCGAGGCACGGACGGAAACCTGCTGGCGCTCCTCGCGGTTCATGCCGCGCGTTACGGCCAGGAACAGCGGCGCCAGGCCAGGCGGATCGATGGTCACGAGAATGGTGACGAAGGCGTTGAACAGGCTGTCGAAACTCGGCATCTCTGACCCTCCCGCCGGGCCGTGCCCGGACAGAATATTGGTAGAGCAAAGCCCGGTCGGTGGGAACTGTCAGCGGGAAAGTGGTTGATGCCGGCGCAAAGGATCGCGACGCTTTTATTCTGGGCTGCTGCTGCATTCCTCGGCGATCAAACCTCTCGGCGCGCCAGGAACTCGACTTCCAGCCGCCATGTCGCGCCATTGTCTTGCGAGCGTTCGCCCAGCCATCGGAAGGAGTTTTCGGTGATGCGTGAAAAGCTCCAGCGTACTGAACTGCCGGTGCCGTCGGCGCCCACTTGCATGATCGTGTCGCCCTCGGCGCGACCGAGCTGGCGGCTGTAATACTGGTTGCGCGGATCGCTCCAGAAGATGTGCCAGGCATCCGCGCCGGGGTCGTAGACGCGCAACGTCGTGCCGTAGAACGTCCAGGCGCCGAGCGAAGGCGAAGGGCCGGCGTCGCGCGCGGGCAGGATCCAGACGTCCTGGATCGCCCGGCCTTCGAGCGCCCAGCCGAAATGCACCTCGCCACGCCCGGTCAGCACCGTGCCGTCCTCGAGATGGCGCGAGGCGTCGAACGCCCAGGCGCCGGCGAAGCGCCCGTAAAGGTTCAGCTTTTCGGCGAGTCCGTCGATAGGTCCGGGGCTGTGCAAGGCTTCGGCAAAGGAGGATTGGTCAAACATGGTTCAGCTCTCTTCTTGTCAGGAGACCGGGAAGGGTAGGCGGTGAAGGGGTTCTGGGCTTGGGAAAAATTGCTATATTTCGGCCATGACAGCGACCACACATATTCTCGCCTCCGGACCTGGCTGGCACGTGACGGATGTCATCTGCACGGCCGGTGCCGGCGACCGGCCGTTCGAGGAAGCACATCAGGATTTCTGCGTGGCTGCCGTCACCAGCGGCACGTTCCGCTACCGTGCGCAACAAGGCACGGCGATGCTGGCGCCCGGCGCGCTCCTGCTCGGCAATCCCGGCACATGCTACGAATGCGGGCATGAGCATGGCGGCGGCGACCGTTGCCTGTCGTTTCATTTCGGACCGTCTTACATGGAGCGGGTCGTGGCCGGCGTGCCGGGCGCCAGGAAGCTGGCCTTCGCCACGCCGCGCCTGCCGCCTTTGCCGGTGCTGGCGCCACTGCTGGCCGAGGCGGAAGCCGCGCGCGAGACTGCTGACATGGATGCCTTCGAGGAACTTTCCCTGCGCATGGCCGGTGCCGCCGCGACGATTGCCACCGGAGCCACGCATGTCAGGCGCGCGCCGAGCCGCCGCGATCAGAAACGGGTGGCCGAAGTGGTGCGGCGGATAGAGTTGGATGCCGACGGGCCGGTCTCGCTTTCAGCGCTTGCGGATGAGACTGCGACCAGTCCTTACCATTTCCTGCGCATCTTCCGGCAGGTCGCGGGCATGACGCCCTATCAGTTCTTGCTCAAGACGCGGCTGCACAGGGCAGCGGTGCGGCTGCAGATGTCGGATGATGCGGTCTCGGCGATCGCCTTCGGGGCCGGCTTCAACGACCTGTCGACCTTCAACCGCCGGTTTCGTCGTGTCATGGGCGAAACGCCCGGTAAGTATCGCGCCCGCCGTGGCGCTATGGGCCTTCGCGTCTCGTGAATCGGCTCAGGTGCTCGCAAGGGCAGCCACAGGGTCCAATCCATCGCGCTCGTGGCTTTTCCTCGGGGAAAACGTCCATTGCAGGCTTTTGCGTCGATGGCGGCGAAACCGCCTTGGCCATATCGTCGCAATCAGTGGTATCCATTTGAAATTACCACCAAAAATGACACTGGAAAAGTGCTGGGAATGTTGGAGTTTCGGGCTTGCTTCCTATATAAGCACCAAGTGATTCCTGATTAGATTGTGATCCGATTTGACCGACCAGAAGACACCGCGCGGCGCCGACGGCGGCCCCACCGGCATCGAGCCGATATCCATCGTCGAGGAGATGCAGCGCTCCTATCTCGATTACGCCATGAGCGTCATCGTCAGCCGTGCGCTGCCGGACGTGCGCGACGGCCTCAAGCCGGTGCATCGCCGCATTCTCTTCGCCGCCCATGAGAGCGGTTACCACTGGAACCGCAAATATGTGAAGTCGGCGCGTCCTGTCGCCGACGTGATGGGTAAATACCATCCGCATGGCGACGCCTCCATCTATGATGCCTTGGTGCGCATGGCACAGGACTGGTCGCTGCGCGTTCCGTTGATCGACGGGCAGGGCAATTTCGGCTCGATCGACGGCGATCCGCCTGCGGCGATGCGCTACACGGAAGCGCGCCTGACCAAGGTCGCGCACGAGCTCCTGGAGGATATCGACAAGGATACCGTCGATTTCCAGGACACTTATGACGCGTCGGGCAGCGAACCGAAGGTTCTGCCGGCACGGTTTCCCAACCTTTTGGTCAACGGCTCGGGCGGCATCGCCGTCGGCATGGCGACCAACATCCCGCCGCACAATCTCAGCGAAATCTGCAACGGCGCCATTGCCCTAATCGACAATCCGGCGATCGACCTGCCGGCGTTGATGGAGATCATTCCGGGACCGGATTTCCCGACCGGCGGCATCGTGCTTGGCCGTTCGGGCATCTACAACGCCTATTCGACCGGCCGTGGCTCCATCGTCATGCGCGGCAAGGTCAACATCGAACAGCGCGGCAATGACCGCGAGTCGATCATCATCACCGAAGTTCCCTACCAGGTGAACAAATCGTCGATGATCGAGAAGATGGCTGAACTGGTGCGCGACAAGCGTATCGAGGGCATTTCCGATATCCGCGACGAGAGCGACCGCCAGGGCTACCGCGTCGTCATCGAGTTGAAGCGCGACGCCGTTGCCGACGTCATCCTCAACCAGCTCTATCGCTTCACGCCGCTGCAGACCTCTTTCGGCGCCAATATGGTGGCACTGAATGGCGGCAAACCGGAAGTGATGAACCTGACCGATATGCTGAAGGCGTTCGTCGCCTTCCGCGAGGAGGTGATCACAAGGCGGACAAAATTCCTGCTGCGCAAGGCGCGCGACCGCGCCCATGTGCTGGTCGGTCTCGCCATCGCCGTCGCCAATATCGACGAGATCATCAAACTGATCCGCACCGCTCCGGATCCGCAGACAGCGCGTGAGCAGTTGATGGAGCGGCGCTGGCCCTCTGGCGACGTGGAATCTCTGATCCTCCTGATCGATGACCCGCGTCATCAGATCAATGAAGACGGCACCTACAATCTGTCAGAGGAACAGGCGCGCGCCATCCTCGAACTGCGCCTGCAGCGCCTGACCGCGCTCGGCCGCGACGAGATCGCCGACGAGTTGAACACGATCGGCGCTGAAATCATTGATTATCTGGACATTTTGTCGTCCCGAGCGCGTGTCCAGAAGATCGTCAAGGACGAGCTTGCCGCCGTGCGCGACGAGTTCGGCACGCCGCGCCGCACCGAACTCACCGACGGCGGTTCGGACATGGAAGACGAGGATCTGATCCAGCGCGAGGACATGGTCGTGACGGTGAGCCATTCCGGCTACATCAAGCGCGTGCCGCTGTCGCTCTACCGGGCGCAGCGCCGCGGCGGCAAGGGCCGCTCCGGCATGTCGACCAAGGAAGAGGATTTCGTCACCCGGCTGTTCGTCGCCAACACCCATACACCGGTGCTGTTCTTTTCCTCGCGCGGCATCGTCTATAAGGAAAAGGTCTGGCGGCTGCCGATCGGCAATCCGCAATCACGCGGCAAGGCGCTGATCAACATGCTGCCGCTGGAGCAGGGCGAGCGCATCACCACCATCATGCCGCTGCCCGAGGACGAGGCCAGCTGGAGCGAACTCTACGTGATGTTCGCCACCGCACGTGGCACCGTGCGCCGCAACGATCTATCCGACTTCGTCCAGGTCAACCGCAATGGCAAGATCGCCATGAAGCTGGAGGAAGAAGGCGACGAGATCCTCGGCGTCGAGACCTGCACCGACAAGGACGACGTGCTGCTGACCGCCAGTTCCGGCCAGTGCATACGCTTCTCCGTCGGCGACGTGCGCGTCTTCCAGAGCCGCAATTCGGTCGGCGTGCGTGGCATAACCATGGCCGAGACCGACCGCATCATCTCGATGTCGGTGATAGAGCATGTCGATGCTTCGCCGGCGGAACGCGCCGCTTACCTGAAGCGCGCGGCGGCGGAGCGGCGTCTTGCCACAGAAACGGCCGGCGAAGAGGAAGAGATCGCGCTGACCAATGAGGAGATCGGCGAGGAGACGGAGCTTTCCGAAAGCCGATACGAAGAGCTCAAGGCGCACGAACAATACGTGCTGACGGTGACCGAGTTCGGCTACGGCAAGCGTTCGTCGTCTTATGATTTCCGGCTGACTGGACGCGGCGGCAAAGGCATCCGCGCCACCGACGTGTCGAAGGCAGCCGAGATTGGCAGGCTGGTGGCGACGTTCCCGGTCGGCAATGACGACCAGATCATGCTGGTGTCGGACGGCGGCACCGTCATCCGGGTGCCGGTCAACGGCATCCGTTTCGCCAGCCGCGCCACCAAGGGCGTGACCATCTTCAACACGGCTGAAGGTGAAAAGGTGGTTTCGGTCGAGCGGATATCGGAACCGCAAGCGGACGAAGAAAGCGACGAGACGGTCGAGGGCGGTCCCGATGCCGCTCCGGCGCCTGACGCCGGTCCGGAGGGTACGGACTAAGTCCGGCACCCAGGTTTTGACATGGCAACGCCGGCCAGTTGGCCGGCGCAGCAGCAAATCAGGCTTTATCAGTAGTGACGATATGGCTTGCGCGGGCCGAAGCCTTCGAAGCGCTTGGTGTTTGCCTTGACGCGGATGCGTTGTGCCTCGTGATGCAGCCCAAAGACGGTGGCGATCAGCATGGCGACGGTCATTGCGGTGGCGAGCATGTAGATCAGCATGTGCGTGTTCTCCTGCGCCTAACAACGGATAGATGGGATTTTGGTTTCATCTTATTAAGGTGCAACCTAGTGAACGCTGCGTGAAGGCTTCGTGATCAGCGTGTTCATCTGTCGTTCATGTGCCGGAAAAGGTTCATGGCCGGCGCGCCGATCGGATTTGCCTTTGCGAGAGAGGCTCGCTAGAGCCTGTTCCATCTTGATGGACGGAAGATGGAACAGGCTCTAGCTTTCATTTGAGCATGATCTCTAGGACAAACGAAAAACCGTTTGTCCGCAAAAACCGGTTTCCACTTTTTGGGATCATGCATTAGAAGCACCAGCCATGACTGAACGCATCGCCCTCTATGCCGGCTCCTTCGACCCGCTGACCAACGGCCATCTCGATGTGCTGAAGGCCTCGCTGGCCGTGGCCGATATCGTTTATGCGGCGATCGGCATCCATCCGGGCAAGCAGCCGCTGTTTTCCTTCGAGGAGCGGGTGAAGCTGATCGAGACGGCGACGAAGACGGAATTCGGCAGCGATGGTGCCCGCATCAAGGTCGTCGCCTTCGACGGGCTGGTCATCGACGCCGCCAGGAAGCACGGCGCCTCGATCATGATCCGCGGCCTGCGCGACGGCACCGACCTCGACTATGAGATGCAGATGGCCGGCATGAACGAGACCATGGCGCCTGAACTGCAGACGGTTTTTCTGCCCGCCAGTCCTTCGGTGCGCACCATTACCGCCACACTTGTCCGCCAGATTGCCTCGATGGGCGGCGACATTCGCCCCTTCGTGCCGGCGGCGGTTGCCGGCGCGCTCACAGCCAAGTTCAAGAAGTAAGTTTTCGGAGAAAACCATGCAGCTGAAAAAGCTAGCCTCGTTCCTTGTCGTGCTCGCCGGTCTTGTGGCTGCGTCGGTCTCGGCTTTCGCCGCCGACCCGGAAAACACAATGATCATCACGCTGAAGGACGGCGACGTCACCATTGCGCTGAGGCCCGATCTGGCGCCAAAGCATGTCGAGCAGATCAAGAAGCTGGTGCGCCAAGGCGCCTATGACAACGTCGCCTTCCACCGCGTCATCGACGGCTTCATGGCGCAGACCGGCGACGTCAAGTTCGGCAATATGAAAAAGGGTTTCAGCGCCGAGGCCGTTGGCACCGGCGGTTCCGACCTGCCCGACCTGCCCGCCGAATTCTCACAGACCGAACATTATAAGCGCGGCGTGGTCGGCATGGCCCGCTCGCAGGACCCCAATTCGGCCAATTCGCAGTTCTTCATCATGTTCGCTCCGGCACCGCCCCTCGATGGCCAGTACACGATCGTCGGCAATGTCGTCAGCGGCATGGAACTGGTGGATCACATCAAGAAGGGCGACCAGGCGGACAACGGCACGGTCACCGATCCCGACCGGATGATCAAGGTGCGCATCGCCGCCGACAAGTAAATTGTCGAATAACTCTGTTTTTCTGAAAAAGGATATCTGACATGGCCGAAATCAAGGACCGCGAGAACGCGCTCATCATGGAAACGACCAAGGGCAATGTGGTCATCGAACTTTTCCCCGACCTGGCGCCGGGCCATGTCGCCCGCATCAAGGAACTGGCCAGGGAAGGCGCCTATGACGGCGTGGTCTTCCACCGCGTTATCGAGGGTTTCATGGCGCAGACCGGCGACGTCAAGTTCGGCAATTCCAGCAAGCCTTCCTTCGCGCCGTCCCGCGCGGGCATGGGCGGCTCTGAAAAGCCGGATTTGAAGGCTGAATTCTCCAACGCCAATCATGCTCGCGGCACCTGCTCGATGGCCCGTTCGCAGAACCCGAACTCGGCCAATTCGCAGTTCTTCATCTGCTTCGACGATGCCGCCTTCCTCAATCGTCAGTACACGGTCTGGGGCCAGGTCATCGAAGGCATGGACAATGTCGACAAGATCAAGCGCGGCGAGCCGGTGCAGGATCCCGACAAGATCGTCTCGCTGAAGGTCGCGGCCGACGTCAAGTAAGGGCAAACGACAATGATGGGCGTCGTCTGGTCGCTTCTCGGCATCCTGTCCGGCGCCTTCATTGCCATTCAGGCGCCGATCAATTCGCAACTGGCGCGCGGCCTGGGCCTCCCGGTCGCGGCGGCTGCGTTTTCGTTCCTGTCGGGCGCGATCGTGCTCGGCATTATTTCCGTCACGGTGGTGAAGCTGCAGGGCATCTCGCTCGACTGGAAGGCGCCGGCGCCCTGGCTGTTCGTGGCCGGCGGCATGCTGGGCGGTTTCTATGTCACGCTGTCGACGATTCTCACGCCACGCATCGGTGCGGCCGCGCTGATGGCGTTTCTGGTCGCCGGCCAGTTGCTGGCCGGCATGCTCATCGACCGCATCGGCTTCCTCGGCGTCGCGGTGCGTGAAATCTCGCTCGGTCGCATCGCCGGCGCGGTGCTGCTGCTGGTCGGAGCGCTGCTCGTCCGGCTCTACTGATGCGCGTCGATCTCTTTGACTTCGACCTGCCGGAGGAGCGCATTGCGCTTCGCCCGGCAGAGCCGCGCGACAGCGCCAAGATGCTGGTGGTCAAATCAGGCGAAGGGCTCGACGACCGCAGGGTTGGCGACCTGCCCTCCTTGCTCAGGGCCGGCGACGTGCTGGTGTTCAACGACACCAAGGTCATTCCAGCGCAACTCAAAGGCATCCGGCGGCGGGGCGAGGCGACGGCGCAGGTCGAAGCCACACTGCACATGCGCATGGCGCCGGACCGCTGGCTGGCCTTCATGCGGCCGGGCAAGCGCATCGCAGCCGGCGACCGCATCCATTTCGGCCATGACGGCAATTCCTGTTTCCTCGGTCAGCTCGACGCCACTGTGATCGAGAAAGGCGAGGGCGGCGAGGCGCTGCTTGGCTTCGACCTGTCGGGCCCCTTCCTCGACGAAGCGCTGCACGCGGTCGGCCACATTCCGCTGCCGCCCTACATCGCCTCGAAGCGCGATGACGACGAACGCGACCGAGCCGATTACCAGACTATCTATGCAAGCGAGGAAGGCGCCGTCGCTGCCCCCACGGCGGGCCTGCATTTCACGCCGGAACTTTTTGCGGCGCTTGATGCCAAGGGCATCGAACGCCGCTTCGTCACCTTGCATGTCGGCGCCGGCACGTTCCTGCCGGTGAAGGCGGACGACACCGCCGACCACAAGATGCATGCCGAAACCGGTTCGGTTAGCGCAGAAACAGCCGACGCGCTCAATGCGGCCAAGGCAAGGGGCGGGCGCATCGTCGCTGTCGGCACGACCTCGCTGCGTCTGCTGGAGAGTGCGGCGCGTGAGGACGGTACTCTGGCTGCGTGGTCCGGTCCGACCGATATCTTCATCACGCCCGGCTACCGTTTTCGCACCGCCGACGTGCTGATGACCAATTTCCATCTGCCGCGCTCGACGCTGTTCATGCTGGTCTCGGCCTTCAGCGGCCTCGGCACGATGCGCGCGGCCTATGCGCATGCCATCGAGAGCCGCTACAGATTCTATTCCTATGGCGACGCAAGCCTGCTTTTCCGAGCGGAGACGAGCGATGGACGATGATCTGCAAGCCTTTGACCGTGATGCGCTGGTCGCGGAAGTGAAAAAACTGCGCGCGGGCATTCGCCAGCACCGCGATTCCACCATGCGCGGCATCCACTACCGCCAGTCGCTTGACAATCAGGCGCCGGACGCCCCGGTCCACGACAAGGAATTCAATGGCTAAGCCGTTCAGCTTCAAGGTTCTGGCAACCGACGGCAAGGCGCGACGCGGCGTGATCGACATGCCGCGCGGCGAAATCCGCACGCCGGCCTTCATGCCGGTCGGCACCGGCGGCACCGTCAAGGCGATGTATATGGACCAGGTGCGCGGTGTCGGCGCCGACATCATCCTGGGCAACACCTATCATCTGATGCTGCGGCCCGGCGCCGAGCGCGTCGCGCGGCTCGGTGGCCTGCACGAGTTCGCCCGCTGGCCGCATCCGATTCTGACCGACAGCGGTGGTTTCCAGGTGATGTCGCTGTCGAAGCTGAGAAAGCTGACCGAAAAGGGCGTCACCTTCCGTTCGCATATCGATGGCGCTGCCTACGAGATGTCGCCGGAGCGGTCGATCGAGATCCAGGGACTGCTTGATTCCGACATCCAGATGCAGCTCGACGAATGCACGGCGCTGCCGGCCGAGATGAAGGAGATCGAGCGCGCCATGGAGCTGTCGCTGCGTTGGGCCGAGCGCTGCAAGACGGCGTTCGGCGATCAGCCGGGCAAGGCGATGTTCGGCATCGTGCAAGGCGGCGACAACGCAGCGCTCAGGGTGCGTTCGGCGCAGGCGCTGAGCGCGATGGAGCTGAAGGGCTACGCGGTTGGCGGCCTGGCCGTCGGCGAGCCGCAAGCGGTGATGCTCGAGATGCTCGACATCACCTGCCCGGAACTGCCAGCGGACAAGCCGCGCTACCTCATGGGTGTCGGCACGCCGGACGATATTTTGAAATCGGTGGCGCGCGGCATCGACATGTTCGACTGCGTGATGCCGACGCGGGCCGGCCGGCACGGCCTTGCCTATACAAGGCGCGGCAAGGTCAATCTGCGCAATGCCCGCCATGCCGACGATCCGCGCCCTTTGGACGAGGAAAGCGATTGCCCGGCCGCCCGGGACTATTCGCGCGCCTATCTGCACCATCTGGTGCGCTCGCAGGAGGCGCTGGGCGCTATGCTGCTCACCTGGAACAATCTTTCCTACTATCAGAAGCTGATGCAGGACATCCGCGCTGCGATCGAGGCCGGCACCTTCGAGGCGCGCGGCGCAGAAATTACCGAGGGCTGGGCGAGGGGCGATATCCCGTTGCTGTGAAGCCTCAGGTGCTGAGCGAGTTCGAGGCACGCAGGCTGCAGCCGGTGATCTGGAACGTGCCGTCGGGCTGTTGCTGCAACGTGTAGACAGCCTCGTAGTCCTTGCCGTCCGGTCCGACGATCAGCACCTGCTGGACGATCGACCCCGGAGCCGTCTCCTCGACCTTGCCGAAGGAATAGGTCTGCGGCTTGCGCACCGGCGGGTAGCCGTTGGTCACCATGTTCATGAAGGCGTCGACGGTCGGGAAAATCCGCTTCACATTCGGGGCGGCGAAGCTGTAGGCGGTGGCGCCGTCATTGGCGATGAGGGCCTTCAACTGGCCATCAATGACGGACTGGCCTGCCTTGATCTCGGCATCGCCTGCCAATGCCGACGACACAAAGAGGAATGGAACGACTGCGATTGCGAAAAAGGCGCGGCGCATGGCCTGTCTCCGTTGTCCGGCGAATATCTTCCCTCGAAATGGCGCTGTCCGAAGGCGCATCATAACATACGCTTGGCAGCGCATCGTGGTTTCAGCGATCGCGAATAATCGCTGGCGATCGGCGGCAGGTTGCATGCTGGTGTAGCAGCTGCGGAAGGTCGCAGCCCAGGCCTGGGCCGGCTGGGTACGGATTCCAGCGCTTGAAAGCCCGCCTCCAGTCTGCCAGAAGGGCCGCTGGACTTGGACGTTTAGCGGGACGAAGCCATGAAGGCGTTTTTCGTGCAGATCAAATGCGAGCTCGGCAAATCCTATGAGGTTGCCAGCGCGCTTGCCGATGCCGAGATCGCCTCGGAAATCTACTCCACCGCCGGCAATTACGATCTGCTCGCCAAATTCTACGTCGACGACGAGGAAGACGTCGGCCATTTCGTCAACGAAAAGGTGCAGATTCTCCCCGGCATCAAGGACACGTTCACCGTCGTCACGTTCCGCGCTTTCTAGCTGGCAAACGCATTTGCCCGGGCACGAGGCAAAGGCTGACCAAGGTCATATTTCACCTGCCTCAATTTTAGGCAGGCGCAACATACTGATCGCCCGTATCTCCCAAATCACCGATTGCGCTTGATTTTCTCTGGCGACGCCAGTGAAATGGCGTCACAGGGGAGTATGCGATTGGCAGCGTTCGATGAAATGCTTCCGGAAGTCTCCGGATTGAGAAGACCGTATTCGGCTTATGATCGCTGGCTGAAGGAGCAGGACCCAGCCAGGTTGACCGAGAAGATGCAGGACGCCGAACGCGTCTTCCGCAAGACCGGTATCACCTTCGCCGTTTATGGCGAGCAGGAAGCCTCCGAGCGGCTGATCCCGTTCGACATCGTTCCCCGCATCATTTCAGGCAATGAATGGCGGCGCCTCACGCAGGGCATAGAGCAGCGCGTGCAGGCGCTGAACGCCTTCCTCGACGACATCTATCATCGCCAGGAAATCCTGCGCGCAGGGCGCGTCCCCAGGGAATTGATCGCCAGGAACGAGGCCTTCCTGCCGGAGATGATCGGGGTCAGGCCGCCGGCCGGCGTCTACACCCATATCATCGGCGTCGACATCGTCCGCATCTCGGAGGACGAATTCTACGTGCTGGAGGACAATGCGCGCACACCGTCGGGCGTCTCCTATATGCTGGAGAACCGCGAGACGATGATGCAGCTGTTCCCCGAGCTGTTCCAGAAGATCAAGGTGCGGCCGGTGGAAAACTACCCTCAGCTTCTGCGCCAGTCGCTGGCGGCGGTGCGGCCGCAAAGCACAAAGGGTGCGCCGACCATTGCGGTGCTGACGCCCGGCAGTTTCAACTCCGCCTATTTCGAACACGCCTTCCTCGCCGACCAGATGGGCGTGCAACTGGTCGAAGGCCAGGATCTGCGGGTCGTCGACGGGCATGTCGCGATGCGCACGACCGAAGGCTACAAGCAGATCGATGTGCTTTACCGCCGCGTCGATGATTCCTTCCTCGACCCGCTGACCTTCCGGCCGGACTCCGCACTTGGCATACCCGGCATCATGGATGTCTATCGGGCCGGCAACATCACCATCGCCAACGCGCCGGGCACCGGCATCGCCGACGACAAGGCGATCTATTCCTACATGCCCGAGATCATCGAATTCTACACCGGCCGCAAGGCGATCCTGGGCAACATCCCAACCTGGCGCTGCTCGGAGCCCGACAGTCTGAAATACGTGCTCGAACACATCGACGAACTGGTGATCAAGGAAGTGCACGGTTCCGGCGGCTACGGCATGCTGGTCGGGCCGGCAGCAACCAAGAAGGAATGCGAGACGTTTGCCAAGAAACTCCAGGCAAAACCTTCGAATTACATCGCCCAGCCGACGCTGGCGCTGTCGACATGCCCGATCCTGACGGAAAAGGGGTTGGCGCCGCGCCATGTCGATCTCAGGCCCTATGTGCTGGTCTCCGACCGCATCCAGATCGTGCCCGGCGGGTTGACCCGCGTCGCGCTGAAGGAAGGCTCGCTGGTCGTGAATTCCTCGCAAGGCGGCGGCACCAAGGACACATGGGTGCTGGATGATTGAAGTGAGCGAGTAGGCAGTAGGCAGTAGGCAGTAGTGGAAGCAGAGGGACAGGGAAATGCCATATTCCATTGAGATTCAAACTCTTACTATTCCCTATTGCCTATTCCCTGCTCACTAGCCCGAAGGGCCAATTCAATGCTTCTCGGCCGCACCGCCAACGGGCTCTATTGGATGAATCGCTATATCGAGCGGGCGGAAAACATGGCGCGCTTGGTCGATGCCGGTTTGCGCATGGCGCTGACTCGCACGCAGAGCGCCTCGGAAGAGTGGAATTCGGTGCTGCTCAGCGCTGGTTCCGATGTCACCTTCAGCCAGAAATATTCTGACTATACCGCTGCCAATGTCGCCGACTTCCTGTTGCGCGACACGTCGAACCCGTCGAGCACGATGGCGTCGATCGAGACGGCCCGCAACAATGCCCGCATGGTGCGTACCGCGCTGACGCGCGAAACCTGGGAAAGCATCAACGAAGCCTGGATGTCGCTGAAGCGGATGCTGGCCAGGCCGATCGACGAGCGCGACCTGCCCAGCGTGCTCGACGCCATCAAGCGCGAGACGGCGCTGATCCGCGGCTCATTCTACGGCACCATGCTGCGCAACGAGATCTTCGACTTCTCGCAGCTCGGCACTTATGTCGAGCGCGCGGACAACACGGCGCGCATCCTCGACGTGAAATATTATGTGCTGCTGCCGTCGATCTCCTGGGTCGGCTCGACGCTCGACAATTATCAGTGGGAATCGATCCTGCGTTCGGTCTCGGCGCATCGCTCCTATCGCTGGGTCTACGATGCCGATTACAAGCCGACCAACATTGCCGATTATCTGATCCTCAACGTTCGTATGCCGCGCTCGCTGATGTTCTGCTATCGCTTCCTGTCGGAGCATCTGAAATTCCTCGGCGACGATTACGGCGAACGCCATGCCTGCCACGCAACGGCCGAGAAGACGCAGACAATGCTGAGAGCCGGGTCGATCAAGGGCATATTCGACGCCGGCCTGCATGAATTCCTGGCCAATTTCATTCGCGACAACACCAAGCTGGGCGAAGAGATCGCACAAGATTATCGGTTCAATTGAGCATGGTCCCGAAAGGTGGAGCCGGTTTTCTCAGACAAATGGAAACCGTTTGTCCGGAGATCGTGCTCACAAACGGAATAGAAGCATGCGGCTGAAGATCACCCATCGGACCGAATACCGCTACGATGCGCCGGTGCACTATCTGTTGCAGCGGCTGCGGCTGCTTCCGGTCAGCGGATCGACGCAGACCATTCTGTCCTGGGCTCTGGCGATCGAAGGCGCGCGCGAAGAGGTCCGCTTCGTCGACCATTTCGGCAACGACACAAGGCTGTTGAGCGTCGAGGGCGAGCGCGACTTCATCACTGTGGAAGCATCAGGCGAAGTGGTGACGCGCGACACCGCGGGTGTCTCGGGACCACACCAGGGCTTTACGCCGCTCTGGCTGTACAGCCATGAGACACCATTGACGACGATCGGCAGCGGTGTTCGCGATCTCGCCGCGTCGGTCGGCAAGGGCAGCGACATTGAAAGGCTGCACCGGCTGATGGCCATCATCGGCGAACGCGTCGCCTACACGCCCGGCACCACCAACGCGACGACGCCGGCGGAGGAAGCCTTGGCGCTCAAGACCGGGGTCTGCCAGGATCATACCCATATCTTTGCCGCCGCCGCCCGCGCCATGGGCTTTCCAGCTCGCTATGTCAGCGGCTATCTGATGCTGGATGCCACGGTCGAGCAGGCGGCCAGCCATGCCTGGGCCGAAGCGCATGTCTCGGGTCTCGGCTGGGTTGCCTTTGATGCCGCCAATGGCATTTCACCCGACGAGCGTTATGTAAAGGTGGCAACGGGCCGCGATTACCGCGACGCCACGCCGGTGTCGGGAATTCGGCTGGGACAGGCGGAAGAACGGCTTGCGGTCACCGTCACGGTGGAGCAGTAATCCTCCGCACGATTGCTGCCGAGCGATTCATCGTTTCAAGGAACGCCGAACCGCTCTATCCCCTTGTTTTAACGCAATTCCGCACGGAAAACCGCTTCACACTTTTCCTGGAATTGCTCTAGAAGAGATTCCATGACCTATTGCGTTGGCCTGAAGATCGACCGCGGGCTCGTGTTCATGTCGGACACGCGCACCAATGCAGGCATGGATTCCATCTCCACCTTTCGCAAGATGCATGTCTGGGAAGAGCCGGGCGAGCGTGTCATCGTTTTGATGTCGGCGGGCAATCTGGCGACGACGCAGGCCGTGGTCAGCCTGCTCGACGAGCGCACCAAGGCGATCTCCGAAAGGCATTCTACGGTGCTCGAAACGCCGTCGATGTACCAAACGGTCCGCATTGTTGGCGACACGGTCAAGGAGGTCATCGCCAATTCGTCACCCGCTGGCGAAAAGGCGGATTCCTATTTCAATGCGTCCTTCATCCTCGGCGGTCAGATCAAGGGCAGCGAGCCGCGCCTGTTCATGATCTATCCCGAAGGCAATTTCATCGAATCGACCGATGACACGCCGTTTTTCCAGATCGGCGAGACCAAATACGGCAAGCCGATCATCATCCGCGCCTACGAAAGGACGATGAGCCTGGCCGAGACGGTGAAGCTGCTTTTGGTGTCGTTCGATTCGACGTTGAAGTCGAACCTGTCCGTCGGCTTGCCGCTCGACCTGCTCTTCCTGGAGAAGGACGCCTTCAAGGTCGGATTGAAGAAGCGGATCGGCCAGGATGACCAGTACTACCGCACGATCTCCGACGGCTGGTCGAATGCGCTGAAGACAGCCTTTGCCAGCCTGCCGGATTTCCCCGGCTGAGGCGTGCGGCATCCGTTGCTGGTTGCATATATTTCACGCGTTAATTAATAAGGAGGCCAGCCGCGATGGATGGTGGCGGTCGATCATGTCGGGAGGACAGGATGAACAACGATGATTTCCGGCAATGGTCGCGGCGCGCCGCCGACTGGGGCGCTGACTATCGCAACAATCTGCGCGACCGCCCCGTGCGGCCACTGGTAGAACCCGGCGCCATTTCTGGAAGCATTGAGGTTTCGCCGCCCGAAGACGCCGAACCGATGGACCGGATCTTCGCCGACTTCGAAGAGAAGATCCTGCCGGGAATGACGCATTGGCAGCATCCGCGTTTCTTCGCCTATTTCCCGGCCAATGCGGCGCCGGTCTCGGTGGTGGCGGAATATCTGGTTTCGGCGATGGCCGCGCAATGCATGCTCTGGCAAACGTCGCCGGCGGCGACCGAACTCGAAACGCGCACCGTCGACTGGATGCGCCAGGCGCTCGGCCTGCCCGAAGGGTTTTCCGGGGTGATCCAGGATTCAGCCTCGTCGGCGACACTGGCCGCGGTGCTGACCATGCGCGAGCGGGCGCTCGATTGGCAAGGCAACAAACAAGGCCTGGCAGGGCAGGCGCGGCTGCGCATCTATTCCTCCGATCAGGTGCACACGTCGATCGACCGGGCGATCTGGGTGTCCGGCATCGGCGAGGACAATCTCGTGCGCATTCCGGTCGGCGGCCGCTTTCGCGCCATGGACACGGCAGCACTCGAGGCGGCAATCGCCGCCGACCTGGAAGCCGGCATGCAGCCGGCCGGCATCATCGCTTGCGTAGGCGGCACCAGCACCGGCGGCACCGACGACATTGCAGCGGTTGTCGAGGTCGCACGGCGGCATGGGCTTTATCTTCACGTCGACGCCGCATGGGCGGGATCGGCGATGATCTGTCCGGAGTATCGGCATTTCTGGACAGGCGTCGAAGGCGCCGATTCGATCGTCTTCAATCCGCACAAATGGCTGGGCGCGCAGTTCGACTGCTCGATCCAGTTCCTGCGCGATCCCGAGAGCCATGTCAGGACGCTGGCCATCAAGCCGGATTATCTGAAGACGCACGGTCATGACGGCATCATCAACTATTCCGAATGGTCGGTGCCGCTTGGCCGGCGCTTCCGCGCGCTGAAATTGTGGTTCCTGCTGCGCGCCCATGGCCTGGAAAATCTGCGCACGATGATCCGCAATCATGTCGGGTGGAGCGAAGGGTTGGCGGCGCGGCTGGCAAGGGAGCCGGATTTCGAGATCGTCAGCGAACCGATGCTGTCGTTGTTCTCGTTCCGACACAAGACCGCAACCGATGCGGACGAGCACAATCTGCGCCTGGTCAATGCGATCAATGACGATGGCCGTATTTACCTGACGCAGACGAGGGTCGACGACAGGATCGCAATCCGGTTCCAGGTCGGACAGTTCGAGGCGACCGCCGCCGATGTCGATGCGGCTTTTGTCGTCATTACTGAAGTAGCACGTGGCCTGGATCGCTGATTTCGTTAGCCGGCTTATGCCTTTCCATCGATTTCGTTTTCGACTATAGACAAGAAAAACGAAAACGGGAGGTTGCCCCATGTATCTGTCGCCACGCCATGCCGAGATTATCCAGATGGCCAAGGATCATGGCCGCGTGCTGGTAGATGATCTGGCCACCCACTTCAATGTGACGCCGCAGACCATACGCAAGGACCTCAACGATTTGTGCGACCAGCGGCTGCTCTCGCGCATCCATGGTGGCGCGCTGTATCCCTCCGGCATCGAGAACATGGAGTATGAGGCGAGACGCAAGATCGCCGCCGACGAAAAGGAGGCGATCGGCCGTGCGGCCGCCAGACTGATTCCCGACAATGCCTCGCTGTTCATCAACATCGGCACCACGACAGAGTCGGTCAGCAAGGCGTTGCTCGATCACAACGGTCTCATGGTCATCACCAATAACATCAATGTTGCCAATAGGATGCGGATATATCCCTCGATCGAGGTGGTGATCGCCGGCGGGGTTGTGCGCGGTTCTGATGGCGGTGTGGTCGGCGAAGCGGCGGTCGACTTCATCAGGCAGTTCAAGGTCGACTACGCGGTGATCGGTGCATCCGCCATCGACCATGACGGCGCCTTGCTCGATTTCGATTTTCGCGAGGTCAAGGTGGCGCAGGCGATCATCGCCAATGCAAGGCATGTCATCCTAGTTTCCGACCAGACCAAATTCGAGCGAACCGCACCGGTGCGCATCGGCCATCTGTCGCAGGTCAACACCTTCATCACCGATCGTTGCGACATCCCGTCAGTGCGCAAGATCTGCCAGGAGGCCGAGGTTCAGCTGATCGAGACGTCGCTCGCCTAGGCGGTTTTCACCCGATATCACGCGCTCGTGATATTTCGTTTGACATTCGTTATCATTTCGAAATAATTCCGACACGGTTTCGTAAAAGCCCAAAAATGGTGCAATGCGAAATCGTTGGAGGAATTGTGGACGCATCTCCGATCCGTGACATTTTCGTCATAGGTGGCGGCATCAATGGCTGCGGCATTGCCCGTGATGCCGTCGGTCGTGGCTTTTCCGTGTTTCTCGCCGAGATGAACGACCTCGCCAGCGGAACCTCCTCGGGTTCGACCAAATTGATCCATGGCGGCCTGCGCTACCTCGAATTCTACGAATTCCGCCTGGTGCGCGAGGCGCTGATGGAGCGCGAGGTTTTGTGGAAGAACGCGCCGCACATCATCTGGCCAATGCGCTTCGTGCTGCCCTATGCCAAGGGCCTGCGCCCGGCCTGGCTGATCAGGCTCGGTCTCTTCCTCTACGACCACATTGGCGGGCGCAAATTGCTGCCCGCGACCCGGACGCTGGACATGGCCAGGGATCCGGCCGGTAAGCCTTTGAAGCCGCTGTTCAAGAAGGCCTTCGAATATTCTGATGGCTGGGTCAATGACGCGCGGCTGGTGGCGCTGAACGCACGTGATGCCGCCGACCGCGGCGCCACGGTTCGCACCCGCACGAAAGTGACCGGCGCGCGCCGCGAAAACGGCCTGTGGGCAATCCAGATCGAGGATCTGCAGACCGGCGAGACCGAGGAGATCAAGGCGCGACTGCTGGTCAATGCCGCCGGCCCCTGGGTCGATCATGTGCTGTCCGGCGTCGTCGGGCTCAACGATGTGCACAATGTTCGTCTCGTGCAGGGCAGCCACATTGTCATCGCCAGGAAGTTCGACGATCCACGCGCGTATTTCTTCCAGAACAAGGATGGCCGCATCATCTTCGCCATTCCCTATGAGGAAGAGTTCACCCTGATCGGCACCACCGACCAGGATTATCCCGGCGATCCGCATGACGTGAAGATCAGCGACACCGAGATCGATTATCTCTGCGCCGCGGCAAGCGAATATTTCGCCCAACCCGTCAAGCGCTCGGACATCGTTTGGACCTATTCGGCCGTCCGTCCGCTCTATGATGACGGCGCCTCCAAGGCGCAGGAAGCGACGCGCGACTATGTGCTCAAGGCCGATGGCGGCGAGGGTGCCGCCCCGATCGTCAACGCCTTCGGCGGCAAGATCACCACCTATCGCCGGCTGTCGGAATCGATGCTGGAAAAGATCGAGGGTTTTCTCGGCAAGCGCGGCAAGCCGTGGACGGCAAACGCGCCACTGCCGGGCGGCGATTTCCCGGCCACCGGTTTCGATGCCGAAGTGGCGAAATTGAAAACCGCTTATCCATTCCTCGACGCGCGCCTGGCTCGCCGGTTGACCCGGCTCTATGGAACCCGCGCGAGGATGCTGTTGGGGCTGGCCAAATCGAACGTCGATCTCGGCCGCAACTTCGGCGCCGATCTCTATGAGGCCGAGGTGCGCTATCTCGTTCAAAACGAATGGGCCGTGACATCAGAAGATGTATTGTGGCGCCGGACCAAGCGCGGTCTGCATCTCAGCCGCGAGCAGGTGGCGGCGCTCGATGAATTCATGCGCGGCATAAGCCGGCGCCATGTCGCGGCTGCCGAATGAAGAGGGGTTTGAGCTGATGCGGAAGGCCTGGGAGGAGGCGTCATGCTGGAACTGAGAAACGTCACCAAGACGGTCGGTGCGGTCGAGCATATAAGCGACGTGTCGCTGACGCTCCAGCACGGCTCGCTCAACGTCCTGCTCGGACCGACGCTTTCGGGCAAGACCAGCTTGATGCGGCTGATGGCCGGCCTCGATGTGCCAACCTCCGGTTCGATCTGGTTCGACGGTCAGAATGTCACCGGCGTGCCGGTGCAGAAGCGCAAGATCGCCATGGTCTACCAGCAGTTCATCAACTATCCGGCGATGACCGTCTATGAGAACATCGCTTCGCCGCTGCGGGTAGCTGGCATCGAGCAGGCCAGGATCGACAGCCAGGTACGTGAAGCCGCCGCACTTCTCAAGCTGACACCCTATCTCGACCGCACGCCGCTCAGCCTGTCCGGCGGCCAGCAGCAGCGCACCGCACTGGCGCGCGCCATCGTCAAGAACGCCAGCCTGGTCCTGCTCGATGAACCGCTCGCCAATCTCGACTACAAATTGCGCGAGGAACTGCGCGCCGAATTGCCCAGGATATTCGCCGCCGCCGGCACCATCTTCGTCTACGCCACCACCGAGCCGCACGAGGCCCTGCTGCTTGGCGGCAACACGGCGACGCTTTCGCAAGGCAAGATCACCCAGTTCGGACCGACCATCGAGGTGTTCCGCAAGCCGGTAGATCTGGTGACAGCCAGGACGTTTTCCGATCCGCCGCTTAACACCATCGTGCTCGCCAAGAAGGGTCGGGATTTCCTGCTCGAGGGCGGCGTGAACCTACCGGTGCCGGCCGAACTCTCCGGCATTGCCGACGCCATCTATACGATCGGTTTTCAGCCGCACCACTTGTCGCTCGAGCGGCCCAATGCGGCGGCGGTGCCGGTGCGTGCCAAGGTGACGATCACCGAGATCACCGGATCGGAGAGCTTCATCCATCTCGATTTCGCCGATGCGCGCTGGGTCATGCTGACCCATGGTATCAGGCATTTCGAGCCAGACGAGGTGGTCGAGGTGTTCATCGATCCGCGCCACATCATGGTTTTCGACGAGCACGGCAGCGCCGTGACTGCGTCGAAGCTGGCGGCTTGAGGGCAAAGAGATGGCACGCATCGACGTCAACCATGTCCGACATTCCTACCTGCCGAACCCGCAGAAGGATGCCGATTTCGCGCTGCGGGAAGTGCATCATGTCTTCGAGGACGGCGGCGCCTATGCGCTGCTCGGGCCCTCCGGTTGCGGCAAGACCACGCTGCTCAACATCATTTCGGGATTGTTGCACCCCTCGCACGGCCAGTTGCTGTTCAACGGCAAGGACGTGACCAATTTATCGACGCAGGAGCGCAACATCGCGCAGGTGTTCCAGTTCCCGGTCATTTACGACACCATGACCGTCTACGATAATCTGGCCTTCCCGCTGCGCAACCGCGGCGTGCCGGAAGCCGATGTCGACCGCAAGGTTCGCGAGACGTTGGAGATGATCGATCTGGCGTCCTGGGCGAAGAAGAAGGCGAGGGGCCTGACCGCCGACCAGAAGCAGAAGATCTCGCTCGGCCGCGGGCTGGTGCGCTCCGACGTCAACGCCATCCTGTTCGACGAGCCGCTGACCGTCATCGATCCGCACATGAAGTGGGTGCTGCGCTCGCAGCTGAAGCAGTTGCACCGCCGCTTTGGCTACACCATGGTCTATGTGACCCACGACCAGACCGAGGCGCTGACCTTCGCCGAGCAGGTCGTGGTCATGTATGATGGCGGCATCGTGCAGATCGGCACACCGGCCGAATTGTTCGAACGGCCACGCCATACCTTTGTCGGTTATTTTATCGGCTCGCCGGGCATGAACGTCATGCCGGTGGCAATCGACGGCAAGACGGCGACACTCGGCTCGCAGCGCATCGAACTGCCGGGCGCGCCAAAGGCAGGCAGCGGCGCCGTCGAGCTCGGCATCCGTCCCGAATATGTCCGGCTCGGCCGCGAAGGCATGGCCGTGCAGGTCAGCAAGGTCGAGGATCTCGGCCGCCACAAGGTGGTGCGCGCCAAGCTCGAAGGCCGCGATATTTCTGCCGTGATCGGTGAGGACGAGACCCTGCCCGCCGATCCGAAGGTGCGGTTCGACCCGGCCGGCATCAACATCTATGCCGATTCCTGGCGTGTCGAGATGGAGGCCTAGATGGAGAAGACCTGGAACAACAAGGCCTGGTTCATGGTGCTGCCGGTCCTCCTGCTGGTGGCGTTCTCGGCGGTGATCCCGCTGATGACGGTGGTCAACTATTCGGTGCAGGACACGTTCGGAAACAACGTCTTCTTCTGGAACGGCTCGGACTGGTACACCGAAATTCTGGAGTCGGAACGCTTCTGGCTGTCGATGGTCCGCAACCTGATCTTTTCCGCAACCATCCTCGCCATCGAGATTCCGCTCGGCATCTTCATCGCTCTCAACATGCCAAAGAAAGGCTGGGGCGTGCCGGTCTGCCTGGTGCTGATGGCTCTGCCGCTGCTGATCCCGTGGAACGTCGTCGGCACGATTTGGCAGGTATTCGGCCGCATCGACATTGGCCTGCTCGGCTACACGCTGTCGGCGCTCGGCTTCGACTACAACTACGTCAACGATCCGACTGATGCCTGGGTGACGGTCATCCTGATGGACGTATGGCACTGGACAAGCCTCGTCGTTCTGCTCTGCTACGCCGGACTGGTCTCGATCCCCGATGCTTTCTACCAGGCGGCCAAGATCGACGGCGCCTCACGCTGGGCAGTGTTCCGCTACATCCAGCTGCCGAAGATGAACCGCGTGCTTCTGATTGCAGTGCTGCTGCGCTTCATGGACTCGTTCATGATCTACACCGAGCCGTTCGTCGTCACGGGCGGAGGCCCTGGCAATTCGACGACGTTCCTGTCGATAGACCTGGTCAAGATTGCGATCGGTCAGTTCGATCTCGGGCCGGCGGCCGCCATGTCGATCATCTACTTCCTGATCATCCTTTTGCTGTCTTGGGTGTTCTACACCGTCATGACCAATGTCGATGCGGAGCGCTGAGATGAGCGGCGCCAACGAAGGAACGACGAGGCAGGACCGAGTGCGTGAGACGGCGGTTTCGGACGGGCTCGCCAGCACATTGTCGCAGGACCAGCTTGCGCGGCTGATGCGCCGGCGCGGCGAAGAATCCCGGTTCTGGTGGTTGGTGCCGACGATCTACATCATCTTTCTGATGCTGCCGATCTACTGGCTGGTCAATATGAGCTTCAAGACCAATCAGGAGATTCTGGGCGCGTTTTCGCTGTGGCCGAAGAGCCCGACCCTGGCCAACTACATCGTGATCTTCACCGACCCGTCCTGGTACAAGGGCTACATCAATTCGATCATCTATGTCGTCATGAACATGGTGATCTCGGTTTCGGTGGCGCTGCCGGCGGCCTACGCTTTCTCGCGCTACCGGTTCCTCGGCGACAAGCACCTCTTCTTCTGGCTGCTGACCAACCGCATGGCGCCGCCGGCAGTGTTCGCGCTGCCGTTCTTCCAGCTCTATTCGGCGTTCGGGCTGATCGACACGCATATCGCGGTGGCGCTGGCGCACTGCCTGTTCAACGTGCCGCTGGCGGTCTGGATCCTCGAGGGTTTCATGTCCGGCGTGCCGAAGGAGATCGACGAAACCGCCTATATCGATGGCTATTCCTTCCCGCGCTTCTTCCTGAAAATCTTCATGCCGCTGATCGCAAGCGGCGTCGGCGTGGCCTGCTTCTTCTGCTTCATGTTCTCATGGGTCGAACTGCTGATCGCGCGGACCTTGACCACGACGGCCGCCAAACCGATCGCGGCGATCATGACGCGTACGGTCTCGGCCTCCGGGCTCGACTGGGGCGTGCTGGCCGCCGCCGGCGTGCTCACCATCCTTCCAGGCGCGCTCGTGATCTGGTTCGTCCGCAACTACATCGCCAAGGGCTTTGCCCTGGGGAGGGTATGACCATGAACCTCACCTGGATGGCATGGACGCTGCCAACGGCGATCTTTTTCATCACGATCCTGGTACTGCTCTGTGGCATGGCGGTCTGGGAATACGCCTCGCCTGGCGGCAATCTCCGGGTCGGCCTCCTGCGCTTCGAGACGACGCGCGGCGACCGCCTCTTTGTTTCGCTGCTCGGCAGCGCCTTTATCCATCTCGCTTGGCTGGGTCTTGTCGGACCCAACCTGTGGTGGGCTCTCGCTCTCTCCGTAGTCTACGCCGTCGGCGTGTTCCGCTACGTATAGAGGGGGAAACTGTTGGAGCGACCGCGTGCCGACGGCCGCTCCAGATCGCACTTGAAACTTGAAAAGTGGAGGAAACGAAATGCGAAGGCAATTTTTAACATCAACGACTGCGCTTGTCCTGCTCTGGGGAGCAGGCCAGGCCTATGCCGGAATGGACGAAGCCAAGACTTTCCTCGATAACGAAATCAAGGACTTGTCGACGCTCGATCGCGGCGCCCAGGAAGCCGAGATGCAATGGTTCATCGATGCCGCGAAGCCTTTCGCCGGGATGGACATCAAGGTGGTCTCCGAGACCATCGATACGCATAGCTATGAGTCCAAGGTCTTGGCGCCCGCCTTCACCGCGATCACCGGCATCAAGATCACTCACGACCTGATCGGCGAAGGCGATGTCGTCGAGAAGCTGCAGACGCAGATGCAGTCGGGCGAAAACATTTACGACGCCTACGTCAACGACTCCGACCTGATCGGCACCCACTGGCGGTACCAGCAGGCGCGCAGCCTGACCAAGTGGATGGCGAATGAGGGCAAGGATGTCACCAATCCCAACCTCGACCTCGCCGACTTCATCGGCACCAAGTTCACGACCGCTCCGGACGGCGACCTCTACCAGCTGCCGGACCAGCAGTTCGCGAACCTCTACTGGTTCCGCTACGACTGGTTCAACGACGAGAAGAACAAGGCCGATTTCAAGGCCAAGTACGGCTACGACCTCGGCGTTCCGGTCAACTGGTCGGCCTATGAGGACATCGCCGAGTTCTTCACCGGCCGCGAAATCGACGGCAAGAAGGTCTATGGCCACATGGACTACGGCAAGAAGGACCCCTCGCTCGGCTGGCGGTTCACCGATGCCTGGCTGTCCATGGCCGGCAATGGCGACAAGGGCCTGCCGAACGGTCTTCCGGTCGACGAATGGGGCATCAAGGTCAACGAGAAGTCGCAGCCTGTCGGCTCGTGCGTCGCGCGCGGCGGCGACACCAACGGCCCGGCTTCCGTATATTCGATCCAGAAGTACCTGGATTGGCTGAAGGCCTATGCGCCGCCGGAAGCCCAAGGCATGACGTTCGGCGAATCCGGCCCCGTCCCGTCGCAGGGCACGGTCGCGCAGCAGATGTTCACCTACACCGCCTTCACCGCCTCCTTCGTCAAGGAAGGGCTGCCGGTCGTGAACGCGGACGGCACCCCGAAATGGCGCTTTGCTCCCTCGCCGCATGGCGTCTACTGGAAGGACGGCATGAAGCTCGGCTACCAGGACGTGGGTTCATGGACGCTTCTCAAGTCCACGCCTGACGATCGCGCCAAGGCCGCCTGGCTCTATGCGCAGTTCGTCGTATCGAAGACGGTCGACGTGAAGAAGAGCCATGTCGGCCTGACGCTGATCCGCGAGTCGACGATCCAGGACAAGAGCTTCACGGAACGCGCTCCGAAGCTCGGCGGCCTGATCGAGTTCTACCGCTCGCCGGCCCGTGTTCAGTGGTCGCCGACCGGAACGAACGTTCCGGACTATCCGAAGCTGGCACAGCTCTGGTGGCAGGCGATCGGCGATGCGTCGTCGGGTGCCAAGACGGCGCAGGAGGCGATGGACTCGCTTTGCTCCGAGCAGGAAAAGGTCATGGAACGCCTGGAAAAGGCCGGCATCCAGGGCGATATCGGCCCGAAGATGGCCGAAGAGCATGACCTCGCCTACTGGAACGCCGACGCGGTCAAGAAGGGCAATCTCGCTCCTCAGTTGAAGATCGAGAACGAGAAGGAAAAGCCGGTCACCATCAATTACGACGAGCTGGTGAAGAGCTGGCAAAAGTAAGACTGTTCTAAGCGGGCGTCTGCGCCCGTGTGACATTGGGGGAGGCGGCATCTTGCCGTCTCCCCTGTTTGTGTAAAAGACAAAGCGGGGAGGCATAATGACCGGATATATCCTTGCCATCGACCAGGGCACGACTTCGACCCGGGCGATACTGTTCGACGGCGAGATGAAGGTCGCCGGCAGCGGGCAAAAGGAATTCGCCCAGCACTATCCGGCTTCCGGCTGGGTCGAGCACGATCCCGAGGATATCTGGGCGAGTGTGGTGTCGACCGTGAAGGCGGCGCTGAAGAAGGCCGGCCGGAATGCTTCCGACGTGGCCGCGATCGGCATCACCAATCAGCGCGAAACCGTGGTCATCTGGGACAGAGCGACCGGCAAGCCAATCCACAATGCCATTGTCTGGCAGGACCGGCGCACCGCGCCGCTGTGCCAGAAACTCAAGAAGCAAGGGTTGGAGAAGACATTCACTAAGAAAACCGGGCTGCTGCTCGATCCCTATTTTTCCGGCACCAAGATCGCCTGGATGCTGGACAAGGTGAAGGGCGCCAGAAAACGCGCCGAGAAAGGCGAACTGCTCGCCGGCACCATCGACAGTTTCCTGATCTGGCGGCTGACCGGCGGCAAGGTTCACGCCACAGACGCCACCAACGCCTCGCGCACGCTGGTCTACAACATCGCTGAGAATGCCTGGGACGACGAGCTGCTGTCGATCCTCAACATCCCGGCAAAAATGCTTCCCGAGGTGAAGGACTGCGCCGATGATTATGGAATCACGGAGAAAAATCTCTTTGGTGCCGAGATTAAAATCCTCGGTGTCGCTGGCGACCAGCATGCGGCGACCATCGGCCAGGCCTGCTTTGAGCCGGGCATGATGAAATCGACCTACGGCACTGGCTGTTTTGCGCTGCTCAACACCGGCAGCGATCTGGTGCGCTCGAAGAACCGGCTCTTGACCACCATTGCCTACAGGCTGAACGGCAAGACGACCTATGCACTGGAAGGCTCGATCTTCATTGCCGGTGCAGCGGTCCAATGGTTGCGCGATGGCATCAAGGTGATCGGCAAGGCCGAGCAGAGCGGCAAACTGGCTGATGAAGCCGATCCGACCCAAAACGTCTACCTGGTGCCGGCCTTTGTCGGGCTCGGTGCACCGCATTGGGACGCGGAGGCACGCGGTGCCATTTTCGGGCTGACGCGCAATTCCGGTCCGGCGGAGTTTGCCCGCGCCGCGCTCGAATCCGTCGCCTACCAGACACGCGACCTGCTCGACGCCATGCGCAAGGACTGGAAGGGTGCTTCTGCCAAGACCGTGCTGCGGGTCGACGGGGGCATGGTGGCGTCGGACTGGACGATGCAGCGTCTGGCCGACATCCTCGATGCACCGGTCGACCGCCCGACCATTCTGGAGACGACGGCGCTCGGTGCCGCCTGGCTGGCTGGCTCGAAGGCAGGTGTGTGGCCGGATGCCAAGAAGTTTGCGAAGAGTTGGGCACTCGAACGGCGCTTCAAGCCGGACATGGATGGCTCCGTGCGCGCAGCCAAGCTCGCTGGTTGGCGCGATGCTGTGCGCAGGACGCTCAGCGTGTCATAAACAGCCATCAGTGGCGGGTGATGGGGCGCGAGGAATGCAGCCAGACTGGTATCCTGCTTGGCGCGACGAGGCTATCGAACAGCTGAAGGCCAAGAATGCACGCTTGAAAAAAGATCTCCACCTCGGTAGCTGGTTGCGCTATGACTATGACCTGAGGGCCGGAACGCTTCTGTTCTCGCAAGACGGGGTCGCCAAGGTCGTCACCGAAATCCAGATTGTCGGCTCAACGAGCACGGAGGCCGGAAACTGGCTGTGGGCTTGGGCAAATTCCAGCCTGCCCAGCGAGCTCCTCAGCGATGCAAAGCTAGTCCGATCCTTCGGAGAGCAGAATGGCATCGACGAACTGGCCCAAGCCTATGCGACGGATGCGGACAGTGCGCTGGAAGTGGTTGGTTGGGAACTCAGTGCGGTGATGGCCCGTATCTGCAATGGGTTGGGTATCTATCGTTGTCCCAGCAGAGAGGACGGCGGTGGCTTTTATCTGATGCTCAAGAGCATCAACTGGGCAAGCTGACGGCAACTGTTCGTCTTCCGGCCAAAGGATCAAAAGCCCGCGCCGTTGCCGGCGCGAGCTCCACTAACGCATATCAGCTACTTAAACGCGCCTTGATCAGTAAGGCGAACGGCACTCCTTGCGAGGGCCGTAATTCGGCTGGAACGTGTTGTCCGAAGCACGGTAGCTGCGATAGCGGTCGTAGCACCATTGGACGTGGGCGTTGCCTCCGTAGACGCGGTTGTTTTCGTTGTTGATGATTGCGCCGGTAATCAGCGCGCCAGTAGCGAAGGCGGCAAGCGGGAACCAATAATCGCCGTGACGACGGTAGCCGGGGCGATATTCGCGATAGCCGCGATGGCCGTTCCAATATGCGCCGCGATTGCGGGAAAAATTGCGGTCACGCGAAAAACTGCGGTCACGCGAAAAATTGCGATTGTGGCGGTCCTTACGCCACTCCCGGTACTGGACTGTCTGCACATCCGGCACCGCGACCTGGGATTGCGGCACATAGTTCGGTTGGGCATTAACGGACACCGCCTCCGCCGCAACGAATGTGACGGAGAGAGTGGCCGCCAGCAGGCTCGTTGTGATTCTGTTCATTGGTCTTCTCCTCGATAGTTTGGCGGACGTCCCTGTGCCGGGAAAACGAGCGGCGCATACAATTGTTCCCCAGACTGGATGCCGCTGTCGGGCAGAAATGCCAGTGTTCCCTTGGCTGTTCTCCCACCGATGGCGCGGCTGGCAAGTGTCGCGACAGGGCGAAGCCGCCCGTGTTTGCGAGCCCTCTTTTTCCGGTTGACCGGTCGAGGCACTCTCCCTATGTTCCGCGCAATTTCGAGGGCCGCCTTTCGCCCGCGGGAGCGCGTAGCTCAGCCGGTAGAGCAACTGACTTTTAATCAGTAGGTCATGGGTTCGAATCCCATCGCGCTCACCAAATCCACGCGATAAACTGTCACCCATCTCTCGGGAAGGGCACACCACAACCGGTGGGGAAGCCGTCAACGCTTCCAGAAAGCGCGGTGCGGTGCGAGCATCTCGTCGGCGATTTCGGGGAAGGGGCCAAAGACCTCGATCTTTTTCTGGCCGGAGTCGAGGACGGTGCGCGAAGAGAGGCTCATCGTCGGATTCTCTGCGTGATCCCCGGTGAGCGCCAGCAGCTCGGTCTCCTCGAAGCCGTAGACCAGCCGGCCGATATTCGCCCAGTAGAGCGTTCCGGTGCACATCGCGCAGGGCTCACCGGTTGAGACCAGCGTGCATTGCCATAAGAACTCCGGCTCGTAGGCTGCCGCGGCGCGCCGGGCGAGCTCCGTCTCGGCGTGGCGCACCGTGTCGAGATTGCCTTGCCGCATCAGCACCCGATCGTCCGGCCCGACCAGCACGCAACCAAACGGATGATGCCCATGCGCCGCCGCCTCGCGCGCGACCGCGTCGGCGGATCGAAGGTGGGCGAGCATCTGATCGCGTGTCATGGCAAGATCCTGTCATGCCGACATCCACCGATGAGCGGCTGAGCGAGATTGGTGCCAACGGACGCGAGTGGCAAGAGCCAACTTTTGCTTGAGACCTTTGCCTCGGGATATCAGACCTTTGCCCTACAATCCGCCGGCCGGTCTTGGCGTCGAACAGATGAGCACAGGCGCGGCAAAGCGGAAAGCCGGCTGAAAAGGCCATCCTCGCCGAGCTTCTCGAAGGAGTTCGGCGGCGCGAAAATGCGAACAGCGTCAGACCGAAGGCTCCCCGAACACCAGCGAAACATTGGCGCCGGCGTGGCGTTCGAGCCGGCCGGCGAGGTCGAGTTCCAGCAGCACCATGAAGACCTGGGCCGGCTGCAGGCCGGTGTGGCGGATGATCTCGTCGACCGCCACTGGCGTCGGGCCGAGCGCCTCGATGACGCGGGCGCGGTCGCTTTCGCCGGGCGGTGGCGTGGCCGAGAAGTCGGGCGGCTCTTCGAACGGCGGCACGTCGGGCGCCCGCATGCCGGTCAGCGGGGCGATCGCCCTGGAAATATCCGATGCCTCGGTGACCAGGGTGGCACCATCCTTGAGCAGGCCGTTGGTACCGGCGGCGCGTGGATCGAGCGGTGAGCCCGGCACGGCAAAGACCAGCCGGCCCATTTCGCCGGCAAGCCTGGCGCTGATCAGGGAGCCGGAGCGTTGCGCTGCCTCGACCACCACCAGCCCAAGGACCGCACCCGCAACAAGGCGGTTGCGGCGCGGAAAATCCTGGGCGCGCGGCTGCCAGCCGAACGGCATCTCCGAAATGATGGCGCCACGCTCGGCGATTTCCTCGCACAGGCCGGCATTTTCAGGCGGGTAAGGCAGGTCGAGACCGCCAGCCAGGACGCCGATCGTGCCGGTCGCAAGACTGCCCTGATGCGCCGCGGTGTCGATGCCGCGCGCCAGGCCGGAGACGATTGCGTAGCCGTCGCGGCCGAGGTCGGCTGCCAGCATGCGTGCCATCTTGATGCCGGCCAGCGACGCGTTGCGTGCCCCGACGATGGCGACACCCGGCAGCCGGAAAACAGCTGCGTTGCCCTTTACCGCCAGCAGGGGCGGCGGATGGTCCATGTTGCGCAACAGGGGTGGGTAGTCTGTCTCACCGATCCCGACAAAGCGGGCGCCGGCCTTTCCGGCTAGTTCCAGTTCCGCCTCGGCTTCGGCAACGGAAGGGATGCGAGCGATCCGGATGGCGCCGCCCGAAATCATCAGTTCCGGCAATATCTCCAGCGCCACCTCGGCCGAACCGAAACGGTTGATGAGGTCGCGAAAGGATGCGGGGCCGACATTCTGGGTGCGGATCAGCCGCAGCCAGCTCAGCCGCTGCCGGTCGCTGAGCCGCGGCCCGGCGGCCGGCCCACTCACCACGGCGGCAGGCTCGCTCACCCCTTGGCTCCGATCTTGCCCTCGGTGCCGGTAAGCAGGCGCGAAATGTTTTCCCGGTGCTTGATGAAAACGATGATGCTCATCACCACGAACAAGGCCGCATTCTGTGGTGTGCTCAGCACATAGAGGGCGATCGGCACGATGACCGCCGCTGTCAGCGCCGCAAGCGAGGAATACCGGAAGAGGAATGCCATCACCAGCCAGGCGACGGCGAAGATCAGCGCCACCTGCCAGGCAAGGCCGATCAGCACACCGAGATAGGTGGCGACGCCCTTGCCGCCCTTGAAACCGAGCCAGACCGGGAAGAGATGACCGAGAAAGGCGCCGAGACCGGCCCAGATCGCCAGGTCAGGCGCGAAATGGCCTGCTATCAGCACGGCGGCCGTGCCCTTCAGCGCGTCGAGTAGCAGCGTCGCGGCGGCAAGGCCCTTGTTGCCGGTGCGCAGAACGTTGGTGGCGCCGATATTGCCGGAGCCGATCTTGCGCACATCGCCAAGGCCAGCGGCGCGAGTGAGCAGGAGCCCGAACGGAATCGAGCCAAGCAAATAGCCGAACACGAGCGCTGGGATGAGGCTGTAAATCATTGTTTCCCCCGCATTTCCCCAGTTCGGCCGGATCAGGCGCGGTGCGCCGTGGCCGGTTCAGGCGGAAAACACTGTGCGGCCCGCAATCAGCGTTTGCAAGACCTTGCCTTGCAGTCGCGCGCCTTCGAAACAGGTGTTTTTCGACCGCGAACGAATGCCGCTTTCGCTGACGATCCAGGGTCCGTCGAGGTCGACAAGCGCAAGATCGGCGACAGCGCCCGGCTTCAGCGTGCCGCCGGGCAGGCCGAACAGTTTTGCGGGAGCGGTGGACAGGGTTTCTATCAGCCGCAGCAACGGCACATCGCCATTGTGGTAGAGCCGCAGTGCGGCGCCCAGAAGCGTCTCCAACCCTATGGCGCCGGCCGCCGCATCGGCGAAGGGCAGGCGCTTGGTGTCGACATCCTGCGGATCATGCGAGGAGACGATGATGTCGATCGTGCCGTCCCTGACCGCCTCGATCATCGCCAACCGGTCTTCCTCGGCGCGCAAAGGTGGCGTCAGGCGGAAGAAGGTGCGGTATTCGCCGACATCGTTTTCATTCAGCGACAGATTGTGGATCGCCACGCCTGACGTCACCGTCGCGCCGTCGGCTTTCGCACGCGTTATGGCGTTTGCCGCCATCGCCGTCGAGATCTTTGCTGCATGGTACGAACCACGCGTCAGCCGGGCCAAGGCCAGATCGCGCTCCAGCGGGATGGATTCGGCTTCGCGCGGAACGCCGGAGAGGCCGAGCCAACTGGCGTAGAGGCCTTCATTCATCACGCCGGATGAACCGAGGTCCGCATCCTGCGTCTCATGCACGATGGTGGCGCCGAAGTCGCGCGCATAGGTCAGCGCGCGGCGCATCACCAGCGCGCTCGATATGGTGTGACGGCCATCGGTGAAGGCGACGGCGCCGGCTTCGCGCAGCAGGCCGAACTCGGTCATTTCGCGCCCGTCGAGGCCCTTGGTGATCGCCGCAGCCGGAAAGACGTTGACGATGGCCGTGTCCTTGGCGGTGCGCAGCACGAATTCGACCAGCGCCACATTGTCGATCACCGGATCGGTATCGGGCATCATGACGATGGATGTGACGCCGCCGGCCGCCGCCGCGACACTTGCCGACGCAATGGTCTCGCGATGCTCGCCGCCCGGTTCGCCGATGAAGACACGGCCGTCGATCAGGCCTGGAATGATCGCCTTGCCGGCGCAGTCGATAACGGTGGCGCCCTCGGGCGCGCCCTGGTTCAGCGCTGCTTTGCCGGCGGCTACGATCTTGCGGCCATCGACGAAGACGGCGCCGACTTCATCGATGCCGCGCGAGGGGTCGACAACGCGGGCGCGCTCAAAGACCGTTATGCTCATGCGCCGCGGCCCTCTTGATTACGGCGCGGGTCAAGAAGCGCTTCCATCACCGCCATGCGCACGGCGACGCCCATTTCAACTTGTTCCTGGATGACGCTTTGCGGACCGTCGGCGATTTCCGAGGCGATCTCGACGCCGCGGTTCATCGGCCCGGGATGCATCACCAGCGCGTCATCCTTGGCGGCCTTCAGTTTCTCGGCATCGAGGCCGAAATAGCGGAAATATTCGCGGACCGAAGGCACGAAGGCGCCCTCCATGCGCTCGCGCTGCAGGCGCAGCATCATCACCACATCGGCGTCCTTGAGGCCCTCGGCCATCGAGCGGGTGACGATGACGCCCATCTTCTCGATGCCGGTGGGCAGCAGCGTCGACGGTGCGACGACGCGCACCTGCGCGCCGAGCGCGTTGAGCAGCATGATGTTGGAACGCGCCACGCGCGAATGCAGGATGTCGCCGCAGATTGCCACGATGAGCTTCGACAGCGGACCCTTGGCGCGACGAATGGTCAGCGCATCGAGCAGCGCCTGTGTCGGGTGTTCATGCGCGCCGTCGCCGGCGTTGACGACGGAGCAGCCGACCTTCTGCGCCAGAAGGGCGGCAGCACCGGCCGATTGGTGGCGGATGATCAGGATGTCGGGCCGCATGGCGTTCAGCGTCATCGCCGTGTCGATGAGCGTTTCGCCCTTCTTCACCGAAGAGCTTGCCACCGACATGTTCATGACATCGGCGCCGAGCCGCTTTCCGGCAAGCTCGAACGACGACTGTGTGCGCGTCGAGGCTTCATAGAAGAGGTTGATCTGGGTGCGGCCGCGCAGCGTCGAGGTTTTCTTCTCGGACTGCCGCGAGATCGCGACCGCCCGGTCCGCCCTGTCGAGCAACAGCTCGATATCGGCGGGGGAAAGGTCGCGGATGCCCAGAAGATGGCGATGAGGATAGGGGGACGAAGCGTCGGTCATCTCAAGGCGCTGCTATAGGGTGGAGATATTGCGGCTGCAAGCGCCAGCTTTGCATTGCAGCCGTTCTCCTCAATTTTTTCGTGTAGATAGCCGATTGTATCGGCCGGTATTTTCATCGCGCGCGCTGCATGGCTTGGCTATATCTAGCCGACAGCCTCGGATTCGTGGCTTTCTGACGATAGAAGGATTGGGCGTGACCGACGACGTGACGAACCAGCCGCCGCCGCTGACGGGCGGCAACGCCTGGCGGGGCGATCCGTTGCTGATCCAGCTCGCGGAGCGTTTTTCCGATCCGGTGCGCAAGGATCTCGACGGTCTCGGCCGCTTTGTGCTGACGCAGGAGGCGCAGGAATTGGCGCGCCTCGCCAATGTCGAGACGCCGAAGCTCAAGACGCATGATCGCCAGGGACGGCGCATCGACGTGGTCGAGTTCCATCCCGCCTATCATGCCTTGATGCGCCGCTCTGTGGCCAACGGGCTGCATTCCTCGGTGTGGGAAAACGGCGACACCGAGATCGGCCGCCGCCATCAGGTCCGCGCCGCCCGGTTTTATCTGACGGCTGAGCTCGAGACCGGGCATCTGTGCCCCATCACCATGACCAACGCTTCGCTGGCGGCCTTGATGGCCAGCCCGAAACTGTTTCGCGAATGGGCGCCGCGCGTGACGACGCGCAAATACGACCAGAGCCAAAAGCCGCCGGTCGAGAAGACCGGGCTGACGCTCGGCATGGGCATGACCGAGAAACAGGGCGGCACCGATGTGCGCGCCAATGTGACGAGGGCGGAACGCGCCGGCAGCGGTTTTTATCGTCTGAACGGGCACAAATGGTTCATGTCGGCGCCGATGTCGGATGCCTTCCTGGTGCTGGCGCAGGCGCCTGAGGGACTATCGTGCTTCCTCGTGCCGCGCGTTCTCGGTGACGGCTCGGGCAACGGCTTCCGCTTTCAGCGGCTGAAGGACAAGCTCGGCAATCGTTCGAACGCCTCCTCCGAAGTCGAATTTGTCAATGCCATCGGCGAGATGGTCGGCGAAGCCGGTGCCGGTGTGAAGACGATCATGGACATGGTCACCCTGACCCGGCTCGATTGTGCCATCGCATCGTCGGCGATCATGCGCGCGGGCCTGGCCGAGGCCGTTCACCACGCCCGCCATCGCCAGGTGTTCGGTTCGACCCTGATCGAGCAGCCGTTGATGCAGCGCGTTCTGGCCGACATGGCGCTCGATGTCGCCGCCGCCACCGCGCTGTCGTTCCGGTTGGCGCGCTCCTTCGACGAGGCGGCCGGCGATCGCGGCGAGGCGGCGTTTGCTCGGGCCATGACGCCGGTCGTCAAATACTGGGTCTGCAAGATCGCGCCGCCTTTGCTCTATGAGGCTATGGAGTGCCTCGGCGGCAATGGCTATGTCGAGGAGGCGCCACTCGCCCGCTACTATCGCGAGGCCCCGGTCAATGCGATCTGGGAAGGCTCGGGCAATGTCATGGCGCTTGATGTGCTGCGCGTGCTCGGCCGTGCGCCCGGCCTGTTCGAGGATGTGCTGGCCGGCATCGACCGTGATCTCGGCGCCGGCGGACGCGGCACGATCGGCGTGCTGAAGGCGGCGATGCAGGTTGCTTCAACCGACGAAGGTTCTGCCCGGCTGCTGACCGAGCAGCTGGCACTGTCGGCTGCGGCGGCGGAATTGCGCCGTCTGGGGGCAGGGCGGATCGCCGACGCTTTCGTCGAGACGCGTTTGGCCGGCCAATGGCGCAACACCTATGGCATGATCGATTCGCGCCACGATGCACGCATGATCATCGACACGCTCTATCCGCCGGTGAACTGAGCACGAGCATCGCAAAAACCGGCGCCATCCACAGTTTTGACGTGTTGGCGGGCATCCTCACGCGTATGGCTAATCGTCGTTAACCTTAACAAATGGTTTCCGTTGCGATGGCGGACGGCAAGGCCCACTGTCCTAGTGCAAGCAGGGAATGGTTCAGATTGGCCGTCTCTTGCTTTGCGAAGCAGGAACACCGATGCGACAGGTACTGACCTCTTTTCTGGCCTTGCACTGGGCGATTGTTTTCGCCCTGCTTGCGCTAATCTGCATCGACGGAAACCGGGGTGTGGCGGCGGCGCTCGGCGTGCTGGGCACTACAATCGAGGGTACCCGCTTCGTCGACCTCGACAATTTCGTCGTCGTGGCGCCGCTCGCCACCGCATTGCTTGTCGTCGCGGTTCTGTTTTTCTGGGCCTTTGTCGAAGCCCTGGTCAACGACGCGACCAGCGCGGGCGCCGACAGCGTCGCCCGCATCGCCTTCATATGCGCGTCCGGCGTGTTGTCGCTGATCGTCGTCGGTGGCGCCGCGCAAGGCATCAACGGGCTCTTCATGGCTGTCGCCGTGCAACTGGCGGCACTTCTGGCGTCCTATGTCGCCATGCTTGCCGAGCGGCGGTCCGTGGTTGCGGCAGCGGCTTCCGGCGAAAGCGAGATCCATGCCGTCGCGCATGGCATGGCAAAAGCCGCGGCCCACAATTCGCTGCTTTCACTCATATCAGGCCGAACGGTCTCCAAGACCGGCTCCAATCCCAGGGGAGGCCGCTGATGCGCTACATCTTCGGATTTTGGGCGGCGCCGATGGCGATTTTCTGGGGCTGGTTCTATCTGTCGGCCAATGACATCAATTTCGGCTACACGATGCTCAGCCGACAGATGCACGACTTCTTCTTCCAGCTCTATGGCCAGATGCTCGGCATCGATCCGGCGATCATTCCCGGCATGGTGGCGAAGACGTGCGTCTTCGACGGGTTGCTGCTGATGGCGCTTTGGGCCTTCCGCCGTCGCCGCGAAATCGCCGGCTGGGTCAGACAGCGCTGGGCGGGTCCGGTTCCGTTCGAGCGGATGCGTGGAGCGACTGAAGCCGGTCCAAAACTCCCTGCAGAATAAACGCGGCTGCCGCCGAATCGATCTTGCCGGCGCGCTTGCGGCGCGAGAAATCCATCTCGATCAGCGTCCTTTCGGCCGCGACCGTCGATAGTCTTTCATCCCAGAGCACGAAGGGCAGGTCGCTCATCTGGGCCATGTTGCGGACGAAGGCGCGCGATTTCTGCGCACGCGGCCCTTCCGAACCGTCCATGTTGATCGGCAGCCCGATCACCACCGCGCCGGCATTCTCCTTCCGCAGCAAGGCGAGCAGCACCGCCGCATCGAGCGAGAATTTCCTTCGCATGATGACCGGGCGCGGATGGGCGAAGGAAAACCTCTGGTCCGAGACCGCGACGCCGATCGTCTTGTCGCCGAGGTCAAGCCCCGCCAGCGTCTTGCCGCCGGTCAGCCGCGCCGGCAATTCCTCGATCGTGATAATGCCCACCGGCCGTCCTTCGCCTTTCACCGCCACGTGTTTTGTCAAACGCGTGGCGGACACAGTAACCCTTTGATCTCCGGGCCGTCGGCGTTCTATCCTTTGGCAAGATAAAAATCGAGGAATGCATTCATGAAACTGACCTGGTACGGCCACTCGGCCTTTCGCATCGAGACCGCTGATGCCAAGATCCTCATCGATCCCTATCTGATCGGCAATCCGTCCTGGACGGGCGGCTGGGAGGGACCGGCCGAGGGGATCACGCATGTGCTGCTGACGCATGGCCATAGCGACCACATCAGCGGCGCCGTGGAAGTGCTCGGCAAAAGCGGCGCCCAATTGGTCGCCAATTTCGAGATCTGCATGTATCTGGTCGGCAAGGGTGTCAGCGACAAGAAGATCAACCCGGGCAACATCGGCGGCACCGTCGATTGCGGCAGCTTCACCACCACTTTTGTCCAGGCGCTGCACTCATCCTCGTTCCCCGGCGAGGGCGGCCAGAACACCTATCTCGGCAATCCGGGCGGCCTCGTCCTGCATTTCCCGGAAGACAAGACGCTCTATCACATGGGCGACACCGACATCTTCTCCGACATGGCGCTGATCAACGAGTTGCATGAACCCAAGGTCGGCCTGGTGCCGATCGGCGACCGCTTCACCATGGGCGGCGCGGTGGCTGCACTTGCCTGCCGGCGTTTCTTCAAATTCGATACCGTGGTTCCCTGTCACTTCGGCACGTTTCCGATGATCGATCCGACCGCCGACAAGTTCGAGGCCGGCATGGAAGGGTCCAGCGTGACGGTGGCATCGCCTGATATCGGTGAGACGATTACGATCTAGGCGTGGCGAAAGCGGAATAAGACCATGGCTTTGAGGAAATCTCTTTGTGTATCGATGTTGGTCGCGGCGTCGCCCGCGCTCGCCGCGGATGATTTCATCGAGGGCGTCTACCTGCAATCCGAGGAGCTTTGCAAACAGGCCAAAAAGGACACGCTGCAAACGCTGATCGACGCAGGCAACATCGTGCTTTCGGCGCACGGCCTGCAGAGCGTCGAATACAATTGCGAGTTTCTGCAGATCAGCAAGGCCACGGCTTCGCCGAGCTGGGCGGTGACGGCCATCTGCCAGGAACCGGGTTATGTCTTTCCCGACGTTCTCTCCGTGACGCAAATGAACGCCAAGCAGATCGATCTCGTGTCGGTTCGGCCCGTCGACGACGAAAGCGAAGCAAGCGGCAACAGCGGCAGCTACTATCTGTGCGAAGGCGTTGCTCTGCCATAGACGTATTCTGAGGGCCCACGAGCGGGCCGCCGGCACAGCCTGGTCTCTCGCACGATGCATGTTGCGCAGCGCGCGCGGCGCCGCTATAGCCCGAACTGGTTTTCCCCGAGGCAAAAACATGTCCGTAGATCTTCAGACAGTGAAGCGCGTCGCGCATCTCGCCCGCATCGCGGTGAGCGAAGAAGATGCCGAACGGATGACCGGGGAGCTGAACGCCATTCTGGGCTTCGTCGAGCAGCTGAACGAGGTCGATGTTTCCGGTGTCGAACCAATGACCTCGGTAACGCCGATGGACATGAAGAAGCGCAGCGATGTCGTCACCGACGGCGGCAAGGCCGCCGACATCGTCGCTAACGCGCCGGCGACCGAAGAGAATTTCTTCCTCGTGCCGAAGGTCGTGGAGTAAACCGGCCGATGGCAATCGAGATCGCCATTGAGAAGCCGCTCCAGGACGACGTGCGCAGGCTGGTCACGGAACTCAACGAGACCTTGCTCGAACTGACGCCGCCGGAGCATTGCTACCATTTGACGGTCGAGCAGATGGCCGGTGAGGACACGACGGTTTTCATCGCCCGCGATAATGGCCTGGCCATTGGCTGCGGCGCGCTGAAGCGTCATGACGGCGCCATTGGCGAGGTCAAGCGCATGTATATCAGGCCGTCGCATCGCGGGCAGAAGATCGGCGCGAAAATCGTTGAGCGGGTCGAATCGCTGGCGCGCAACGAGGGGCTGAAGCGCCTGGTGCTGGAGACGGGCGATCGTCATCCCGCGGCGTGGACAGTCTACGAACGCGCCGGGTTTTCGCGCTGCGGCCCGGTGCTGGATTATCCCGATTCTGAGTGGTCGGTGTTTTACGAAAAGAGCCTTTGATGAGCGACCTGACCCAGCTGACGATTTCACAGGCCCGCGCCAAGCTGCGCGACAAGGAAATCACCGCGACCGAGATCACCGAGGCCTATCTCGGCGCTATCGAGCGCGCCAATCCGGCGCTCAATGCCTATGTCGCCGTGACCGGCGACAAGGCGCGCGACATGGCCAAGGCGTCCGACGCCAGGCTGGTCAAGGGCGAGGGCGGTGCGCTGGAAGGCATTCCGTTGGGGATCAAGGACCTGTTCGGCACCGAAGGCGTCCACACGCAGGCTTGCAGCCATGTGCTCGACGGGTTCAAGCCGCGCTACGAATCGACCGTTACGTTAAATCTGTGGGCCGACGGCGCCGTTATGCTCGGCAAACTCAACATGGACGAGTTCGCCATGGGCTCGTCCAACGAGACGTCCTACTATGGCCCGGTCATCAATCCGTGGCGGCGCTCGCGCCTCGATACTGCGGTGATGCCCACGACGCATCAGGGCGACGGCGGCTTCGTTTCGGCCGGCGGCACGAGGACCGTGCACAGCCTGGACAATGCGCAGTTGGTGCCGGGTGGCTCTTCTGGCGGGTCGGCCACGGCAGTCTCCGCCTTCCTGTGCGCCGGCGCGACCGCGACGGACACTGGCGGCTCGATCCGCCAGCCGGCCGCCTTCACCGGGACGGTCGGCATCAAGCCGACCTATGGCCGCTGCTCACGCTGGGGTATCGTCGCGTTCGCCTCGTCGCTCGACCAGGCCGGCCCGATCGCGCGCGACGTACGCGATGCCGCGATCCTGTTGAAATCGATGGCCTCTGTCGATCCGAAGGACACGACGTCGGTCGACCGGCCGGTGCCGGATTATGAGGCGGTGATCGGCAAGCCGATCAAGGGCATGAAGGTCGGCATTCCCAGGGAATACCGCGTCGACGGCATGCCCGAAGAGATCGAAGCGCTGTGGCAGAAGGGCATTGCCTGGCTGAAGGACGCCGGCGCCGAGATCGTCGACATTTCCCTGCCGCATACGAAATACGCGCTGCCCGCCTATTACATCGTGGCGCCGGCCGAGGCTTCGTCCAACCTCGCCCGCTATGATGGCGTCCGCTACGGCTTGCGCGTGCCGGGCAAGGATATCGTCGACATGTATGAGAAGACCCGCGCCGCGGGTTTCGGCCGCGAGGTCAAGCGCCGCATCATGATCGGCACCTATGTGCTGTCGGCCGGCTATTACGACGCCTACTATCTGCAGGCGCAGAAGGTGCGCAATCTGATCAAGCGGGATTTCGAGACTGTCTTCGCCGCCGGCGTCGATGTCATCCTGACCCCGGCAACGCCGTCCGCCGCCTTCGGCATCGCCGACGAGGACATGGCTGCCGATCCGGTCAAGATGTACCTGAACGACATCTTCACCGTCACTGTGAACATGGCGGGCCTGCCGGGCATCGCTGTGCCCGCCGGGCTCGACGCCAAGGGCCTGCCGCTCGGCCTGCAGCTGATCGGCCGGCCGTTCGATGAGGAAACCCTGTTCCAGACCGCTGCCGTCATCGAGCAGGCCGCAGGCACGTTCCAGCCGGAGAAGTGGTGGTAGGGACGTCGCTCGTCTAGCGCATGCCCTGAAAGTCGAATCGATTTTCGGAAGGATCCTGCGCAAAATCAAAGTGTTAGCGTCCTTTGAGCGCGCACGCCCGCGCGGCGCTGCAATGGGGTGAGCGATGTTCTTCTACCTGTCCAAGATCTTTTGGTTCTTCATCCAGCCGCTGAACCTGGCGATCTTTCTGCTGCTGGCGGGATTGCTCGCGGCCATGATCGGGCGCCGGCGGCTGGCGGCTACCGGCAGCGTGCTGGCATTTCTGGTCCTTGCGCTGTCAGCGTGGACGTCGCTCGGCGCCATGATGCTCAATCCGCTGGAAGAGCGCTTCGCGCGCCCGCCGCTGCCGGCAAAGGTCGACGGCATCGTCGTGCTCGGCGGCGGCTTCGAGGGCGCCATCAATCTGGCGCGCGGCGGCTATGAGTTGAACAGCAGCGGAGATCGGATGGTCGAGACCGCAGTTCTGGCCCGGCGCTTTCCTACCGCCAAGGTGGTCGTCTCCGGCGGCACCGGCGCGTTGTTTCTCGATGGCGAGGGCGATGCCGCAACCGCGCCGCGCCTGCTCACCGCGCTTGGCGTGGCCGCCGATCGTCTGATCCTGGAGAACAAGTCCCGCAACACCTATGAGAACGCGGTCTTCACCAAGGAGTTGCTAACGCCGAAGCCCGGCGAGACCTGGCTGCTGGTGACTTCGGCCTTCCATATGCCGCGCGCCAAGGCGCTGTTCGACAAGGCCGGCTTTGCGACTGTTCCCTGGCCGGTCGACTATCGCACCTCGGGCAAAGAAGGCATCGGCCTGTTCCGCGACAATCCAGCCGATTCGCTGCAGGCCGCCACCATGGCCATCCGCGAATGGATCGGGCTTTTTGCCTACTGGCTGTCAGGCCGGATCGATCAGCCTTTTCCAGGCGGCTGACCGATCACCGCCTGCCTGGCGGCCGAGAAGAACTGGCGCCGCACCAGAACGGCCAGCAGCAACAGCGTCGACAACACGAACACCATTGGGTCGACGAACCAGCCGAGATAACCGATCGAGAAGAACACGCCGCGCAGGCCGGAGTTGAAGTGCTTTCCGGCCAGCATGTTCATTTGCGCCGCACGCCACACCGCCGTTTCGGTGACCGGATTGCGTGAGGCTTCGCCATGCGGGATCGGCACGGCGCCGATCAGGATCGTGCAATAGTTGAACAGCCGGTACGCCCAGCCGAATTTGAAGAACGAAAACGCCAGGATCAGCACCAGCCCGAACACCTTTATCTGGAAGGCCGCGCGCGACGGCGCGCCACCCAGGGGCAGGTCGCTGAGCACTTCAAGAACCCGGTCGGATGCGCCGAGCAGGGCAAAACAGCCGCCGATGGCGATCAGCGAGCTGGAGGCGAAGAAGGCGGTGCCTTGCTGCAGCCCGCTCATGATGGCGGTATCGACGATGCGGATCTCGCGCTCGGCCATGGTCCGCATCCAGGCTTGCCGCTGTGCATTCATCGCCGTCGTCAGTGACATGCGGCTGACCAGCTTGCCGTCGGAGGCGAACGTGTGCAGCAGCCACGCGACGAGGAAGAAGGCCAGCGCCGCGAGATCGGCTGTCGAAAGATCGAGGGAATCGCCCATGCCTGAATTTAGCACATTCAGCGCGATCGCTTCGATGTCCGCCTACAGCGATAAGGCACCAATGTCGCTGCCGGAGCAAACAAGGTCGGCGGGTGCAGCGCCGCGATTTCCAAAAGAGCGGAAACATCGTGGGAATTCCTATATGTAGTCATCGACCTGACGCCAGGAGACAACGCCGCGTGTTCCTTTCGGTTTTCGACCTGTTCAAGATCGGCATAGGACCCTCGAGTTCGCACACGATGGGGCCGATGACAGCCGCTGCGCGGTTTCTCGACGAGGTCGCGGGAAATGACTGGCCGCGTCCGGCGGGCGTCAAGGTCGATCGGCTTGGCGCAAGTCTGCACGGGTCACTCGCCTACACCGGTATTGGCCACGGCAGTGATCGCGCCGTCATGCTCGGCCTTGCCGGCCTGACGCCGCAGACGGTCGATCCCGACCAGGCCGATGGCATTGCCAGCCGCATCGCCGCCGAAAAGCGCATTTCGCCGCCCGGCCATCCCGCCTATCGCTTCGATCCGGCCACCGATCTGGTGCTGGACCGCAAAACGCCGCTCACCGGTCACGCCAACGGCATGGCGTTCTACGCCTATGATTCCGGCGGCCGCCTGCTGCTCAAGCGCATCTATTATTCGATCGGCGGCGGCTTCGTGGTTTCCGAAGAAGAACTGCAGCGGATGAAAGCCAAAGGTTCGGTGACAACCGAAGGCAAGAAAGTGCCTTATCCGTTCAAGAATGCGGTCGAGATGCTGGCCATGGCCGGCAAAAGCGGCCTTTCCATCGCCGACATGAAACGCGTCAACGAGGAGACGCAGATGACGCGCGAGGAGCTCGACGCCGGCCTCGACGGAATCTGGAGCGCCATGAAGGGCTGCATCGACCGTGGCCTGTCGCAGGATGGCATCATGCCGGGTGGGCTGAAGGTGCGCCGCCGTGCCCGCATGCTGCACGATAAGCTGCAGGAGCAGTGGCAGCAGAACAAGCCCAATCCTTTGCTCGCCAATGACTGGCTGTCGATCTACGCCATGGCCGTGAACGAGGAAAATGCCGCCGGCGGCCGCGTCGTCACCGCGCCGACCAATGGCGCTGCCGGCACGCTGCCGGCGGTGCTGCGCTACTGGCTGCATTTCCATCCCGAGGCGGACCAGCCGAGCATTCGTGATTTCCTGCTGACGGCTGCCGCCGTTGGCGGCATCATCAAGACCAACGCGTCGATCTCGGGCGCCGAGGTCGGCTGTCAGGGCGAGGTCGGCTCGGCATCGGCGATGGCGGCGGCCGGCCTGTGCGCCGTCATGGGCGGCACGCCCGAGCAGGTCGAGAATGCCGCCGAGATCGCGCTCGAACATCATCTCGGCATGACCTGCGATCCGGTCGGCGGGCTGGTGCAGGTGCCGTGCATCGAACGCAATGCGCTGGGCGCGGTCAAGGCGGTGACGGCAGCGTCACTGGCCATCAAGGGCGACGGCATCCATTTCGTACCGCTCGATGCGGCGATCGAGACCATGCGCCAGACCGGCCTCGACATGAACGAGAAGTACAAGGAAACCAGCCTTGGCGGGCTTGCAGTCAACGTCGTGGAGTGCTGAAGGCTGGCCTAAACCGCCACTGTGGAGAAGTCGATCCGGTCGTTGACGCGTTCGCGTGCAGGACTAACCTTAAGCGATGTCTCTCAATCTCATAAAACTCTGTGTCGGCTGCGACAGCGTCGAGGATCTCGAAGAGTGGATCGCCTTCCGCCTCGACGAGCGGCGGCGCGCCGGTGAGCCGGTCGAGCAGTATCACACCACCCGTATGATGCCGACGCGCGGCGCCGAGGTTACCGATGGCGGTTCGCTCTATTGGGTGATCAAAGGCAATGTGCAGTGCCGCCAGTTGATCACCGAAATCCGGCCGTTCACCGACAGTGAAGGCATAGGCCGTTGCCATCTGATACTCGACCCCGAGGTTGTACGCACCGACTGGCAGCCACGCCGGGCTTTTCAGGGCTGGCGCTACCTGAAGCCGGCGGACGCGCCGCTCGATCTGGGTAAGGGCAAGGCCGGATTGATCGAGATGCCGCCGAAACTCAGGCGCGAGCTGGCCGATCTCGGTCTGCTCTGACCCCAGGTGGCATCACCGCCTGGCCCTTTGCACTGCCCGATGTGGGGCTTGCAAGCGATGTGGCAACGCCACATCTTGTTTTTCATGAGCGATAAGAAGCAGCCTGTGCCAGCGGGGACCAATCCTGCGCCGATCAAGCCTCAATCCAACGCCGGCGAGATCGACGCCTTCATTCGTCAGGCGAGGACACTTGCCGCGTCGGCGACCGATTCGGGCAGGCTGATCCTTGCTCTCGACGCAACAATGAGCCGCCAGCCGACCTGGGATCTGGCTTGTGAGCTGCAGGGCCAGATGTTCGACGCTGTCGGCAAGGCCGGAACCCTCAGCGTGCAACTGGTTTATTTTCGTGGTCTCGGCGAGTGCCGTTCGTCCGCTTTCGTGAGCGACACCAATGCCTTGAAGCAGCTGATGACGCGGATCGAATGCCGCAGCGGCCACACCCAGATCGGCAAGGTCCTGACGCATGCGTTGAAACAGACGGCGGCCGCCAAGGTCAATGCGCTGGTCTACATCGGCGACGCGATGGAAGAGAATATCGACGATCTGGCCGAAAAGGCCGGCAGCCTCGGCCTTCATGGCGTTCCCGTCTTCGTGTTTCAGGAAAGCCATGATTCCGGCGCAGAAAAGGCGTTCAAAGAGATTGCGCGGCTGTCCAAGGGGGCTTGGTTTAGATTTGATCGGCGGGCTGCCGCGACCCTGGCAGGACTGCTTTCGGCCGTCGCCGTGTTTGCGACCGGCGGGTTGAAGGCGCTCGAAGCCAGGGGCAGGCCGGAAGACCGGCTGATGATCGAGTATCTGCGGGGCGGCGGAAAATAATGGGCGCGATCATCGCTTTTGGAGCGTTGCTTCTGCTGCTCCTCGGCGCGGTGACGATCTTTCTGCGTGCCGAGCCGGCGAAACTGGCGAGCACGCTGCGAACGCTCGGGCCGGCTCTTCTGGCACTTGTCGGCGTCGCCGTGCTTGTGGTCGGCCGGGAAGGCATCGGCGGCATGATTCTCACCGGCGCAATTGCCTGGTATGGTTCCATGCGCATGAAACGCCAGCCGGCCGGGCTTGCACCGGGCAAACGCTCGACGGTGCGCACAGCGGCATTGGAAATGGAACTCGATCACGATACCGGCGGCCTCGAAGGACTGGTCCTGGCTGGCCGCCACGAAGGCAAGATGCTTGGCGCGATGGGGCTGGCGGAATTGCAACACCTCTACCGCGAACTCTCCGGCGATCCGGAGAGCCGACAGCTGCTAGAGACGTATCTTGACGGCAGATTTCCCGTCTGGCGCAAAAACGCTGAGACGAACGGTGGCGAAGGGCTGGGTGTTGCGCCAGGTCCGGGCGCCATGACTAAGGAGGAGGCCTACAAGGTCCTTGGTCTTGAAGCGGGGGCCGCCGCGGCGGATGTCCGCAAGGCGCACCGCCGCCTGATGCAGCGCCTGCACCCCGATGTCGGCGGCACGTCTTTCCTGGCGGCGCGGATTAACGAAGCCAAGGACGTCTTGCTCTCCAATCACAACTAGTCTCCTTCGACGCAGAATTTTTCCGGGAGATGGCTTGCACGCCGTCCTACTGCTGGACGGCGTAGCACTCGATGTTCTTCTTCTTCAAAGCGGTACAGGCCTTCCAGGCGGCGGTCTTCGAACCGAAGCCACCGAAGCGGGCGCGGTAGTAGGTGACGCCATCCTTGTCGAAGGCGACAGTGAAACCGGAAGCGTCCTCCAGCACCTTGGGCGCCTGCTTGGTGGTCTTGTCGAGAAAGGCCTGGGCCTCGGACTGCTTGGGCGACGAGGCGACCTGAATGGCCCAACCCGAAGGCACCGACGCGGTGTTGACCGGGTCGACAGCCGCCGGCGTCGGCTCGGCATAGGCCGCTACAACCTGGGCCGTCGCGACTTGGGGGGCTGAAACGATGACGGTCTTGACCTTTCTGGTCTTGACGACGGGGGCTGCTTCTCCGGCCTGCGCGGTATCGTCTTCCGCGACCGTGGCGTCCTCGGCAACGGTGACATCGTCCTGCGCTATGACAGGCTTGTCGTCCGGTGTCGGAGCGTCATGCTTGGGCAGGAGAACCTTGGCAAGGGCGGTGATCGGGTTGTTGCCACCGGCCTTGGCGACCAGATCGCCACCACCGCGAGTCGACGCCCTCGGCAGATAGGTGTTGATCAAGCTGGCCATCTGATTGTCGCGGCTGCCGCCCGAGGTGCCGCCCATGACCACGCCGACGATGCGGCGATTGCCATCGGAAACCGATGAGACGAGGTTGAAGCCGGAGGCGCGGGTGTAGCCAGTCTTGATGCCGTCGACGCCCTTGATGCGTCCAAGCAGACGGTTGTGGCCGTTGATGCGCTGGCGCCCATAGAGAAAGGAGCGCTGCGAGAAATAGCCGTAATACTGGGGAAAATGCTCGCGCAGCGCGATGCCGAGCGTCGCCATGTCGCGCGCGGTGGTGAACTGGCCGGGGTCGGGCAGGCCATTGGCGTTGCGGAACACGGTGCCGTTCATCCCCAGCGCACGCGCCTTGGCGGTCATCATGCGGGCAAAAGTGGTTTCATTGCCGCCGAGCATTTCGCCGAGCGCGGTGGCCGAGTCATTCGCCGACTTGGTGACGATCGACAGGATCGCGGTCTCGACCGTGACGGAACCGCCCGGCTTCACGCCAAGTTTCGTCGGCGCCTCGGCGGAGGCCTTGGCGGAAAACACCACTGGCGTGTTCCTGCTGATCTTGCCCTTCGCCATCGCTTCGAAGGTCAGATACAGCGTCATCATCTTGGTCAGCGAAGCCGGATAGCGCCTGCCGTTGGCGTCGGCGGAGTAGAGCACTTTGCCGGTCTTGGCATCCACGACGATGGCCGCCTGCCTGGCCGCCAGCGACGAGGCAACGTCGCCAAAAACGAATGTCATCGCCAGGGCGATGATCATCATCGTTTTGAGAGGGGAGGTAGATTTGGAAACGATGCCCAACAACGCCTTACGCACTGGTACTTCCCTTGGATTTCTTCGTTGCGTTGGAGGCGGCAAAGGGTCCTGCCTCGCTTCCGGCCAAGCTACCGGCGCAGCGTTACCAATCCGTTTATGGTAACCGCCGCGTTCACCATTTTCTTCGGGCTTGTGGCTCTCTTTATTCGATTTTTAGCCATTGGCTGCGCAGGCGGGTCCGCAAGCCCGCGAAATCTTGACTTTTGTGCGGTGCACAATATATTATCTTGCATTGCACAAGGGCGCCCCGAAGAAGGACGCTTCAACCGTCAAGGGAATCGTGAAATGACCCAGACCTATGAGGACTTCAGCAAATACGGCAAAGAGTTCGCCGACACCGGATTGAAGAGCTTTGCGTCGCTGTCCAAGGGCGCGCAGGCGATTGCCACCGAAGCTGGTGAATACACCAAGAAGAGTTTTGAAACCGGCAGCGCCACGGTGGAGAAGCTGTTTTCAGCCAAGTCGCTGGAAAAGGCGATCGAGATCCAGTCGGATTACGCCAAGCAGTCCTATGAGGCGTTCGTCGCCGAGGCCACCAAGATCGGCGATCTCTATGCCGAACTCGCCAAGGAAGCTTACAAGCCATTCGAATCGATCGTTGCCAAGGCAAAGTAATTTTGCCCGGGCGAACTGATTTCGCCTGACGTGACCCCAGATTCAGCCTTTGAACCCGAGAAAAAGCCCGGCCACGGAAACGCGGCCCGGCTTTTTCGTGTCAATTTCCGTTCCAGAGCCTCGCGCCCCTTCACGATTGCGAAAATCGTCCAAGTTTGGTGACCTAGCCATATTGTCAGCTAACCAGAAGGGCTTAAAATCGTACATCGAACACCTACATGTCGAACTCGCATGGGGAATCGAAAGAGGCAGGAATACGTGACGATCGGTTTGACTGCCACGAGACGAGTGGTGCGGATGCAAGACGGCGACGGTAACGGCAATGGGGCCGGCCGTGGGACGGCCGTCATCACGCGCACCAAAACCAAGACCAAGAAGCCCAGCCTTTATCGGGTCCTCATCCTCAACGACGACTACACTCCGATGGAGTTCGTGGTTCACGTGCTGGAGCGTTTTTTCCAGAAGGATCGCGAAGCCGCCACACGCATCATGCTTCATGTTCACAATCATGGAGTGGGCGAGTGCGGGGTCTATACATTCGAGGTGGCCGAGACCAAAGTGTCCCAGGTCATGGATTTCGCCCGACAGAATCAGCATCCGCTGCAATGCGTGATGGAGAAGAAGTGAGGTAACATGCCGGCTTTCTCCCAAGGCCTGGAAAAGGCGCTTCACCAGGCGCTGACGCTCGCCAATGAGCGGCACCATGAATATGCAACCCTAGAACATCTGCTGCTCGCGCTCATCGACGACACCGAGGCGGCCGCCGTCATGCGCGCCTGCAATGTCGATCTCGATGAGCTCAAGCACACGGTTCTCACCTATATCGACACCGAGCTCGACAACCTCGTCACCGGTTACGACGAGGACTCCAAGCCGACCGCCGGTTTCCAGCGCGTCATCCAGCGCGCGGTGATCCATGTGCAGTCGTCTGGCCGCGAGGAGGTTTCGGGCGCTAACGTCCTCGTCGCCATCTTCGCCGAGCGCGAGAGCCATGCCGCCTATTTCCTGCAGGAACAGCAGATGACCCGCTACGACGCGGTCAACTACATCTCGCACGGCATTGCCAAGCGTCCGGGCGCATCGGAGACACGCTCGCCGCGCGGTGCCGATGACGAGCAGGGCGGCCAGAACGGCGCCGAGCCACAAGAGGAAGGCGGCAAGAAGAAGCAGCAGCAGGATGCGCTGACGGCTTATTGCGTCAATCTCAACAACAAGGCCAAGGCCGGCAAGATCGACCCGCTGATCGGCCGCGAGTCCGAGATCAACCGCACCATTCAGGTGCTGTGCCGCCGCTCGAAGAACAACCCGCTCTATGTCGGTGATCCCGGCGTCGGCAAGACGGCGATCGCCGAGGGTCTGGCCAAGCGCATCGTCGAGGGCGACGTTCCCGAAGTGCTGCACAACGCCACCATCTTCGCGCTCGACATGGGCACGCTGCTCGCCGGCACGCGCTATCGCGGCGATTTCGAGGAACGGCTGAAGCAGGTCGTCAAGGAACTCGAGGACTATCCCGGTGCCGTGCTGTTCATCGACGAGATCCATACGGTCATCGGCGCAGGGGCTACTTCAGGCGGCGCCATGGATGCGTCCAACCTGTTGAAGCCGGCGCTGTCATCGGGTGCGATCCGCTGCATCGGCTCGACCACCTACAAGGAATTCCGCCAGTTCTTCGAGAAGGACCGTGCTTTGGTGCGGCGCTTCCAGAAGATCGACGTCAACGAACCGACCATCGCGGACGCCATCGAGATCATGAAGGGCCTCAAGCCCTATTATGAGGAGTTCCACAAGGTGAAGTTCACCAACGAGGCGATCAAGGCCTCGGTGGAGCTGTCGGCACGTTACATCAACGACCGCAAGCTGCCGGACAAGGCGATCGACGTGATCGACGAGACCGGCGCCTCGCAGATGCTGGTTCCGGAAGCCAAGCGCAAGAAGACGATCGGCATCAAGGAGATCGAGGCGACGATCGCCACCATGGCCCGCATCCCGCCGAAGACGGTTTCGGCCGATGACGAGAAGGTGCTGCAGGGTCTCGATATCGAGCTGAAGCGCGTCGTTTATGGCCAGGACACCGCGATCACCGCGTTGACCTCGGCGATCAAGCTGGCGCGTGCCGGCCTGCGCGAACCGGAGAAGCCGATCGGCTCCTACCTGTTCTCCGGCCCGACCGGCGTCGGCAAGACCGAAGTGGCCAAGCAGTTGGCCGCGTCGCTCGGCGTCGAGCTGATCCGCTTCGACATGTCGGAATATATGGAACGCCACACCGTCTCGCGGCTGATCGGCGCTCCTCCCGGCTATGTCGGCTTCGACCAGGGCGGTCTTCTGACGGACGGCGTCGACCAGCATCCGCATTGCGTGCTGTTGCTCGATGAGGTCGAGAAGGCGCATCCGGACCTGTTCAACATCCTGTTGCAGGTTATGGACCATGGCAAGCTGACCGACCACAATGGCAAGCAGATCGACTTCCGCAATGTGATCCTGATCATGACCACCAATGCGGGCGCGTCGGATGCGCAGCGCGCGGCGATCGGCTTCGGCTCGACCAAGCGCGAAGGCGACGATGTCGAGGCGATCAACCGGCTGTTCACGCCGGAATTCCGCAACCGTCTCGATGCGATCATCCCGTTCGGCTCGTTGCCGGTGCCGGTCATTCATCAGGTGGTGCAGAAGTTCGTCATGCAGCTCGAGGCCCAGCTTTCCGAGCGTGGCGTCACCTTCGACCTGTCGGCGGATGCGATCGCCTGGCTCGCCGACAAGGGCTATGATGAGCGCATGGGAGCGCGGCCGCTCGGCCGTGTGATCCAGGAGCACATCAAAAAGCCGTTGGCCGACGAGGTGCTGTTCGGCAAGCTCAAGAAGGGCGGCACGGTGCGTGTCACCGTCGAGAAGAAGGAAACCGGCGAGACCGGCCTGAAGCTCGAATCACTCGCCGACGAGGCGCCGGTGAAGCCGAAGAAGGAAGAGCCGGAAGAAACAACGAAGCCCAGAAAGGCCGTGACGAAAAAGCCCGCGGCCAAGAAGCTGGTGGCGCAGAAGCCCGAAGCCAAGGGCAAGGACGGCGGCAAGCGCAGCCTCGTGCCGCAACTGCCCCGAAAGAACTGACCTTGACGAAAGTCGAAAAAAGCCCCGGAAATGAACTGACCCCATAAAGTTGGACGGTTCATTGAGTTGGTAGGTTTAAGGGCTGGTTCCTGTATTGCACAGGGGCCAGCCCTTTCAGTTTCAGTTTGATGCGGCGGTGGTTGTAATAGTCGATGTAGTCCGTGATGGCGTCGTCCAGGCTTTGAACGGTGTCGAAGGTTCCGGGATGGAAGAGCTCGGATTTGAGGATGGCAAAGAAGCTCTCCATTGGGGCGTTGTCGAGGCAATTGCCTTTGCGTGACATGCTCTGTTGGAGGCCTCTGGCTTCCAGCCTGCGTTGGAATGCCGACATCTGATACTGCCATCCCTGATCGGAATGCAGGATCGGCCTTTCGTTCTCACCAAGCCGGGCGAGGGCTTTGGTCAGCATATTGTCCACCATTTTGAAGCGTGGCCGCCGCGCCGTCTCGAACGCGACGATCTCGCCATTGTAGAGATCCATGACCGGGGACAGATAGAGCTTGTCGCCGGCCAGGCTGAACTCCGTCACGTCGGTCACCCATTTGCGGTTGGCGCGGTCGGCGCCGAACTTGCGCTGCAACAGATCGGGAGCGGTCCGCCCAGCCTCGCCCCTGTAGGAGCGATACTTCTTCGGCCTGACCAGCGACTTCAATCCCATCCCGGCCATCAGGCTCTGGACGGTCTTGTGGTTGACGCGCCGGCCCAACCGGTGCAGTTGCGCAGTCACCCGGCGATAGCCGTAGCGACCCTTGTGGCTGTCGAAGATGGCCTTGATCGCCGCCTTCAGCGCCGCATGGCGGTCCGAGCGCTTCGCTGCTTTCTGTCTGTAATAGAACGTGCTGCGCGCAAGCTTCGCCAGCTCGAGCAGCCCCTCAAGCGAATGCAACGGCCTTAACGCCTGGACGGCTTGCGCTTTTTGAGCGCATGTCCCTGCGTTAAGGCCTCTAGTTTTTTTAGGTAGTCGTTCTCCATCCGCAGATGCTTCAGCTCAGCCAGCAGTTCTTCGCGGCTTTTGGCCTCGTCACTGGCTGCAACAGGCACTGCGGGGGACGGCGGCTTTGACATGGGTCGTCCTCTGGGACGTGGGCCGAGCGCCTCTATCCCGCCCGCATGATAGCGCTTCTCCCAGCCCGTCAGGCAACTGGCATTGCGGATATTGAACAATGCAGCCGTCTGCCGATACGACAGACCTTCCTCCCACATTCGCTCAAGCACCGACAGCCTGAACGCCGCGTCGTAACGACCGTACTTACCAGATAGCCCGGCATCGCCATGCGCCTGGTACAACGCAACCCACTTGCGAACAGTGGCCGCATCAACGCCATGCATCGACGCCGCACTCGCGCAGCTCTCATCCCCGCCTAAATAGCTATCGACAACCGAGCGCTTGAAACTCTCGCTGTATTTGGACATGCAAAACCCCCGAAGGTTGTGTCCAACTTTCGGGGGGTCAGTTCAAAACGGGGCTTTTTTCATTGGAGCGGGAGGACGCATGGCCGGGCAGATCATTATCCTGAACGGCGCGCCGCGATCGGGAAAATCAAGCATCGCGAGGGCTATTCAGGAGAGCTTCGACGGCGTCTGGCTCAATCTCGGCGTCGACGTCTACGAGCAGGCCACGCCGGCACGCTATCGGCCTGGGATTGCGGCCTGGCGGCGAGCGTCCGGACCTTGAGGCCCTCGTGCCCGGATTATACGCCGCGCTCTACGAATCGATAGCCGCTCATAGCCGGTTGGAGCTGAATGTCGTTGCGGATGTCGGCCATCACGATGCCTATTCGAAACCGCTCCACATCCTGGCCGATTGCGCTCGCCGTCTCGCCGGTCTGCCGGTGCTGCTTGTCGGTGTTCGCTGTCCGATCGAAATCATCATGGAGAGGCGAGCGGTGAGCGCGACGGACAAGAGATATGTGACCGGCTCGCCCGACGATCCCGTGCCATTGCCCGTGCGTCTGTGGCAGGAAGAGGTTCACCGGCCAGGCATATACGATCTGGAGGTCGACACCTCGCTTCTGAACCCTGTGCAATGCGCGGATGCGATCCGCCTGTGGCTTTCTTCGGGGCGGCGGAGTTGACGGCGTTTCAAAGGCTTTCGGACCCGTCCTTGTTATGGCATCGGTCGTCCTGGGTCAGAATTGCCATCCGACGGCTTTTTTCACTCCAAATTAACGCCATCCGGCCATTTTTCGACAATGGTCTTACTTCCCGCAGAACGGACGATCCTGACTGTCGCGTTGGCGCTGGTTGCCGTTTGCATGTTCCTTGCCTGGGACAAGAACGTTACCCTCGCGCTTGACAGTTATGGTTTTTCCGTCGGCTTTGCGGTTGTGATGATTGCCATTGGCCAATTCTACCGTCGTGTTCGCAAGGCTGAGCGGATCGCGCTCTCCACACACGTTCTGGCCCTGTTTGTTTTCTATTCAGTGCCGGCCGCGCTTTTCAACCTTCTGCTCTTGCCGCGGCCTTTCGCGCCGATCGACGCTACGCTCGTGCGGATGGATGCTTGGCTCGGCTATTCCTGGCCTGATGCCTGTGCATGGATTTCCCGCTATCCACGCCTCTCGGACATTCTCAGGCAGGTCTATACCCTGACGCTGGCCCAGATCCTGTTTGCCTTTCTCTTCCTGGGTATGGCCAACGATCGGCGGCGCTGCACGCGGCAGCCTTGGCGACGGTATTCGGATCTCTGGCCACCATCTTTTGCTGGGCGCTGTTTCCGTCCAGCGGGGCGTCCGCCTATTGGACCTTGGCGCCTGAAATCGACCGGATCGTTCGGCCGGTGGTCAATTCAGCTTACGGTTCGGAATTGAATCGGCTGCTGGTTGAGGGCGTCACAGACATTTCGGAGTTGCAGGTGACGGGGCTTGTGGGATTCCCTTCATTTCACACGGTGATGGCGCTGATGTCTCTAATCGCAATCTGGCCGTACAGGCTTGCGCGTCTCGCGCTGATTCTCGTCAACACCGCTTTGCTGCCGGCTATTCTGATCCATGGCGGGCACAATCTCATGGATGTGCTCGGCGGAACCGTGATCACGGTGATATCCTGGTGGCTCGGGCTGCGGGTGTTCGAAGCACAAGATCGCCGTCTGCCTCGGCTTGGATACGCCGTGCCGGCGATCGAGACCTGACGTCAATTCGTCGTCAGCGCCGCCCGTATCTCACCGGCGTTTTCGGCCAACACCTCCGGCTTCTCCATCTCGCCCGTGTGCGGCTTCAGCGGGACGCCGTTGAAGCGCGGGATCACATGCACATGCAGGTGGTACACGGTCTGCCCCGAGGCCGGCTCGTTGAACTGCATGACGGTGACGCCGTCGGCACTGAAGGCCTTTTTTACCGCCTGTGCTATCCTCTGAACGACCGTGAAAAGCGGACCGAAAATCGACGGATCGGCGTCAAGCAGGTTGCGCGACGGCACCTTCGGCACCACGAGCGTATGGCCTGGCCCCTGCGGCATCACATCCATGAAGGCTATGAACGCATCGTCCTCGTAGACGCGGTGCGAGGGAATTTCGCCGCGCAGGATTTTCGCGAAAATGTTGTCGGTGTCATAGGCGGTTTCAGCCATGGCAATGCTCCGGATTGTGACTTTCGTGTAGCGAAGCCGTCGAAAGTCGGCAAGGCGATCGTCGACCCTGCCCCTCCGGGCAGCCGGTCGCTACTCTTCTAAATCCTTGCGGAACGGGGTGTGCCCCTCGAGATATTCGCTCATCCGCTCCACCTCGTGGCGTTCACGCTTGAGATAATCGGCGACGGCATTGCGCAGGCCTGGGTGTGCAATGTAGTGCGCGGAATGCATGGTCACCGGCCGGTAGCCGCGCGCCAGCTTGTGCTCGCCCTGCGCGCCCGCCTCCACCACCTTCAGCTTGCGCTCGATGGCGAAGTCGATCGCTTGGTGATAGCAGACCTCGAAATGCAGGAAGGGATGGTCCTCGATACAGCCCCAGTTGCGGCCATAGAGTGCGTCGGAGCCGATGAAATTGATGGCCCCGGCAATGTATCGCCCGTTGCGCCTCGCCATCACCAGCAGGATGTCGTCGGCCATGCGTTCGCCGATCAGCGAAAAGAATTGACGGTTGAGATAGGGCCGACCCCATTTGCGGCTGCCGGTGTCCATGTAGAAGGCGAAGAAATCGTCCCAGGCCTTCTCCGTGAGGTCCTTGCCGGTCAGCCGGTCGATCGAAATGCCTGGGGCAAGCGCTTCACGCCTTTCCTTCTTCATCGCCTTTCGCTTGCGCGAGGCAAGGGTGGCGAGGAAGTCGTCATAGGTCGAAAAGCCTTCGTTGAAGAAATGGAATTGCTGGTCGGTGCGGTGCAGGAAGCCTGCCGCTTCCAGCACCTCCACATCGCTCTCTTGCGCGAAGGTGACATGCGCGGAAGAGACGCCGAGTTTTTGCGTCACCGCCTTCAGGCCCGCCACGAGACCGGCCTTTACTTTGGCGCTGTCCTCGCCTTTGCTGACCAGCAGGCGAGGGCCGGTGACCGGGGAGAACGGCACGGCACTTTGCAGTTTGGGGTAGTAACGGCCGCCGGCGCGCTCGAAGGCATCCGACCAGCCATGATCGAACACATATTCGCCCTGGCTGTGCGATTTGAGATAACAGGGCACCGCGCCCAGCAATCTGCCTTGCCCGTCCTCCAGCCTGAGGTGATGGCCCTGCCAGCCGGTACGCCGCACGGCGCATCCAGAATCTTCGAGCGCACTTAGAAAAGCGAAGGAAACCAAAGGATTGTAACTGGTTTCTGAATCTCCGCGCGCAGTTCCGGCAAAGCCGTTCCATTCATCACAGGTGAAGGCGCCGATGCCCGCGGCGACGCGGATCGAATAGTCCGCATTGGCCGTTTGTCCGTCACCCTCGTCGCCCTGATCCATGAGGCTTATTTAAGCTCCGTCCGGCCTGGTACAAGTCACGTTTCAGACACTCAGGCGACTTTGACCAGATCGGGTTCGAACCCTTCGAACGTCATCTGGTCGGCATATCTGAAGGTCAGGTCGACCGCCGGCTGGTCATGCACCGTCCAGGTGATAACAGGCATTTTCAGCCTTTCACGCACGAAGCTGACAAATGGGTTCGGCAGGTCGCCGGCGGCGTAGGAGGTGAAGGCGATCTCATGCGCCAGCATGGCGAAATGCGCCTCGATCAACCCGACGTCCTTGCCGTAGGCGGTGAGCCCCCCTGGGATACCCGGCGCGTCCTTCGGAAAATCGCGGACCAGCCAGTGGTCGAACGACATGATCGCCGCTTTGCCCTTGTAGCGCTTGAGCATCTTGCCGACGCTTGCCACCAGGCCTTCGTCATAGCCGGGCGTGCCTTTCAACTCGACCACCAATGGCACGCGGCCGTTCACCAGGTCGAGCGCTTCCTGCAGCGTCGGCACATGGTCCGCCGTGCCACCGACCCTGAGCGCCGCGAGTTCAGCTGCGGTACGCTGCCAGACGAAACCATCCTGGCCGGTCAGGCGCTTGAGATCGCCGTCATGGATGATGACGGGAACACGGTCGGACGACAGGTGCACGTCGCATTCGATGGCATAGCCGCGCTCGGCGGCCGCGGCGAAGGCCGACAGCGTGTTTTCCCAGCGCGTCTTGTTCATGTCGTGGAAGCCGCGATGGGCGACGGGCCGGGCGGTCAGCCAGGATAGGTCGGTCATATCTATCCCCTGGCTCATTCGATTTCGAAGACGGCTTCGATTTCCACTGCGGCATTAAGCGGCAGGCAGGCGGTGCCGACGGCGGAGCGCGCATGCTTGCCACGTTCGCCAAGGGCCGCCACCAGGAAATCGGAGGCGCCGTTGGCAACCAGATGCTGCTCGACGAACTCAGGTGCCGAGGCGACGAAAACGGTGATCTTCACCAGACGGCTAATCTTCTCGAGGTCGCCGAGTGCTGCCTTGGCCTGCGCCAGGATGTTGATCGCGCAGTATTTTGCCGCGTCCTTGCCGCCTGCCGTATCCAGATCGCGACCTAACAGCCCGCTCGCCTGCAGCTTGCCGTCCTTGAGCGGCAATTGCCCGGCGGTGAACAGCAGATTGCCGGTCCGGCAATAGGGCACGTAGTTGGCGGCGGGCGCGGCGGCGACGGGAAGCGTCACACCCAGATCACTTAGCCGCTTTTCGATTGTTTCACTCATGGTATTTCCCTATTGCTTGGTGACGCCGCGCCGGCCGGGCCGAAATTGCTATTTTTGCCTCGCTTCCGCCACGACTTTTTTTAAGCTGGACCATCTTTCCCTGCGGCCTGCCATCAGTCGCGACGATCGGAGTACCTCATGCGCGCAACGCGCCTCGCATTCCATGCCGTCCTGTTGTCGGGAGCCCTCTCGATAGGCCCTGCCTTTGCCGCGCCGGCGCTGCAAGCCCACCGCGCCGTCTACGATCTTACCCTGAAAAAGGCTTCCGATCAGTCCGGCATCACGGGCATATCCGGCCGCATGGTCTATGAGTTCAATGGCTCGGCCTGCGAAGGCTATACGGTGAAATTCCGCTTCGTCACCCAGATCGTCACCGCCGACAACACCAGGTTGACCGACCAGCAGACGACCACTTTCGAGGACGCCGAAGGCAAGACTTTTTCGTTCGTGACAAAATCCTTCGTCGACCAGAATCTCGACAAGGAGGTCAAGGGCATCGCCACGAAAGAGACCAAGGGCCTGAAGGTCGACATCGACAAGCCTGAAAAGAACAGCGTCGAGCTGGCGACAACCCAATTTCCGACCCAGCACCTGGTCGAGCTGATCGGCAAGGCCGAAAAAGGCGAGAATTTTTACGAAACGAACCTGTTCGACGGTTCCGAAGACGCCAACAAGGTGATGACCACCACTGTCGTGGTCGGCAAGAAAACCGATGCCGACAAGGCCGACCCGGAAGCTTCGGCACTGGCAAAGCTCGCCACGGACAAATACTGGCCGGTCGACATCGCCTATTTCGACGACACCAACAAGACGGGCGAAGAGGTGCCGGAATACCGTATCAGCTTCAAGCTGCATGAGAACGGCATCACCCGCGATCTCGTCATGGACTATGGCGACTTCTCGATGACCGGCAAGCTGGTCAACCTGTCGCTGTTCGACCAGACGAAACCCTGCCCCGCCAAATAGTGCCGGTCTAGGCAGTTGATTTACCACGACACGGCGTGGTCGTTGCGATCGACTTGAACGTGCCGCAATCGTCTCTCAACCTCTCCCAGCGTCCAGGCGCGAGGGGGATCAGCTTGAGCAGGATCGATACATTCGTCGCGCCGCGGCCCAACCCGGCACTGATCAGGGCCATGACATCCGTCAACCGGATCGTCATGCTGCGCGGCATTCCCGGATTTCGGGATCTGTTGCCGTTCAATCGCCTGGCCGGTCTTCGCGGCGTCGCCAATGTCCGCCATATCGACTTTCCCGACGCCGATCTTGAGCGGCTGAAGGCCAGTTGCGGGGCAGGGAAGGCGACCTTCATCACGCCCAATCATCCCGAGTTCTTCACCGACTGGATGATCGACAAGGAGATTGTGTCGCAGGTCAGCCCGCTCACGGCCTCATGGGCAACCAACGGTGTCGTCAACGGCCTTGGCCGGCTGATGCAGAAGTTCTGGCTGGCCAACAATCTGATCGCCCAGATTCCGGGCAACAGCGGGGCAGCCAAGGAACACTCGATCGCCTGGGCCTTGAAAGGCCATGGCGTGCTGCTGCATCCCGAAGGCGGCGTCGGCTGGCATGCCAATGTCGTTGGGCCTTTGCTGCCGGGTGCCGTCGAGATGGGGCTCGAGGCCCTCAAGCGCGGCCGGGCCACGGATCCGGATTTCAAGGTCTGGATCGCGCCAGTCGTCTGGAAGCTGGCCTTCACCGGGAATGTCGAAGCGGCGCTGGCGAAGGAATGCGCCTATGTCGAGAAAAGCCTGAAAATAGAACGCCTTGCGACCGACACGCTGCCGCAGCGCATCCACCATGTCTATTCGACGCTGCTGGCCCGCGATGAAGCAGCATCGGGCATGCCATCCGACGAAGGCGCAACCTATACCGAGCGTCAGCAGGCATTGGTTGCTGAACTCGGCCGCCGACTCGGCGAAAGCATCTCGCCCGACACTGATGTCACCGACGCAACCGAACTTCTGCGGCGGGCGCGTCGTTGGCAGCGCGAAAACAGTGGCGATGCGGAAGGCCGAAAGCAGGTCCGCGCGCTCGCCGACACGATTCAGAGGCTGCAACGCGTCGGGCCCTGGGCCGCGGCCAACCCGCGCATCAGCCTGGAAGAGATCGCCGAACATCTGAAGCGGGTCCGCAACGACTATTGCCGGGGCGGACTGCGTGACACGATCAACCGGTTCATTCCGCAGCCGGCCGGACCGCGTTGCGCCCATATCCGGGCGCCGGAGGCGCTGGGCCTGCATGAGTATGCCGGCTCGATCGACGATGCGGTTGCCGAGTTGCATCGTCGCATGCAGGACACAATGACCAGCACCGTGGCTGAAGTCGAGGCCGGCGGCGGCTTCATTTTCTATCCGAATCCCTTCTATCATCGCTAGACGAGTGCCTGTCGGCGCAAGATGAAGGAATACGGCAAGCCTCATGGCAGTCTATGTCGACGCAGCGATCTGGAACTGGGCCGGCCATCGCTGGTGCCATCTGTTGGCCGACGACACCGACGAGTTGCATCGCTTTGCCGCCCGGCTCGGCGTCAAGCGTTCATCGTACCAGGGACCGCCCAAGACTTCGGCGCCGCATTATGACATAACGGGCTTCGAGCGTGATCGTGCGGTGCGGCTCGGCGCTATCGAATGCAGCCGCGAGGAGATCGTCGCGGTCTTCCGGCGGGTGCGGGTGCCGAACGGCAAGGTCAAGCGCTGACAGCAGGGCGCGGATCGTCGCACGCAACACCACGGATCCTGCGGCGCTTGCGTTTATCGCGCATCCCCTCTATATGCGCGCTCATTCCACACACGGACTTTGGTGTCTGCCCGGGAGAAATCCGGCTGAAACCTCCGGTGGCGTTCGAGGACAAAGTCCAAAAATGCCTGTGTCCGTGGAGGCTAACCGGAAAGGAACTTTGAATGGCACTGCCTGATTTCAGCATGCGCCAGCTTTTGGAAGCTGGCATTCACTTTGGCCACCAGACCCACCGCTGGAACCCGAAGATGGCGCCCTACATCTATGGCGCCCGCAACAACATCCACATCATCGACCTGTCGCAGACGGTGCCTTTGCTGCACCAGGCGCTGAAGCAGGTTTCCGACACCGTTGCCAAAGGTGGCCGCGTGCTGTTCGTCGGCACCAAGCGCCAGGCCTCCGACATCGTCGCCGATGCGGCACAGCGTTCGGCTCAGTATTATGTCAACTCGCGTTGGCTCGGCGGCATGCTGACCAACTGGAAGACGATCTCGAACTCGATCCAGCGCCTGCGCAAGCTCGACGAGATGCTGGCCGGCGAAGCGCAAGGGTTGACCAAGAAGGAACGCCTCAACCTCGACCGCGAGCGCGAGAAGCTCGACAAGGCGCTGGGCGGCATCAAGGACATGGGCTCGACGCCCGACCTGATGTTCGTGATCGACACCAACAAGGAAGCGATCGCCATCCTCGAGGCCAAGCGCCTCGGCATCCCGGTCGTCGCCATCATCGATTCGAACTGCGATCCGGACAAGATCGACTTCCCGATCCCCGGCAATGACGACGCGGCCCGTGCCATCCAGCTCTATTGCGACCTGATCGCCAAGGCTGCGATCGACGGCATCGCCCGCCAGCAGGGCGCGCTCGGCGTCGACATCGGCGCTTCGGTCGAAGCTCCGGTCGAACCCGCGCTCGACCCGGCTCCGGCCCCGGCGTCGGAAGCTCCCGAAGCTTGATAATCGAAGGCCGGTTGCGGCCTTCATCTTTCTCATATTCTGGCACGCTAAACAGACGCACCATCGAATACCGATGGTGCGTCGGTGCATTTAAAACAAAGAGGCGACAATGAGCATTTCGGCTGCACAGGTCAAAGAACTCCGCGACTTGACCGGCGCGGGCATGATGGATTGCAAGGCCGCGTTGACCGAGACCAACGGCAACATGGAAGAGGCCGTCGACTGGCTGCGCAAGAAGGGTATCTCCAAGGCCGACAAGAAGGCTGGCCGCACCGCGGCTGAAGGTCTGATCGGCGTCGACAATGGCGTGCGCGAAGCTGCCGTCGTGGAAGTCAATTCCGAGACCGACTTCGTGGCCCGCAACGCCGCGTTTCAGGAAATCGTCGCCAACGTTGCCAAGGTTGCGCTGGCCTATGGCACGACGGAGGCTGTGGCCGCCGCAAAGTATCCGGGGTCCGACAAGTCGGTTGCCGACACCATCAAGGACGCTGTCGGCACCATCGGCGAAAACATGGGCTTCCGCCGCTCGGCCAAGCTCACCGTTCCGCACGGCGCTGTCGCTACCTACGTTCACAACGCGGTTGCCGACGGCCTTGGCAAACTCGGCGTGCTGGTCGCGATCGAGACCACGGGCAATGAGCATGCCGCCAACGCCTTTGGCCGCCAGGTGGCGATGCATGTTGCCGCCACCAACCCTCTGGCGCTGACGGCAGAGCAGATCGATCCGGCCGCGGTCGAACGCGAGAAGGCGATCTTCTCCGACCAGGCGCGCCAGTCCGGCAAGCCGGAAGCGATCATCGAGAAGATGGTCGAGGGCCGTCTGCGCAAGTTCTACGAGGAAGTCGTGCTCCTGAAGCAGGCCTTCGTGCTCAATCCCGACATCACTGTCGAGAAGGCGCTGAAGGATGCCGAGAAGGAGATTGGTGCGCCGGCCAAGATCACCGCCTACCTGCGCTTTGCGCTGGGCGAGGGCATCGAGAAGGAAGAGACCGATTTCGCCGCGGAAGTCGCTGCAGCGGTCAAGAAATAGCCCTTTCCAGGGCTCACGAACTCAGGCAACTCGGCCGGGTGTCCGCAAGGAGGCCCGGCCGATTTCTTGTGCGGTGTCGATAAAGGCCCTGAGCTTCGGCGCCATCGCCGCCCGGCGAGGGAAATAGAGGAATAGCCCCGGTTCCTCGATCGCCGTCTGCGGCAGCACCTGGACGAGGCGGCCCGCGGCAAGATCGGCGCGCGCCAGCGGCTCGAACACATAGGCAAGCCCGACGCCTGCAAGCGCAAGATCGATTGCTGCGAGCGAATCCGTCACGACAACGCTGCCCCGCGTCTCCATGGCGATGTCCTTGCCATCCTCGATCAAATCCCAGCGATAGAGCGCACCGGAGCGGACGAGCCGGTAGCCGATACAATTGTGGTTCGCCAGGTCGGCAACGCCGCCGGGACGGCCGTGCCTTCCGATATAGGCGGGCGAGGCGACGATGACGACGGAGAATGGCGGCGTCAGCCGGACCGCAACCATGTCCTGAGCGATCATCTCGCCAAGCCGGACGCCGGCATCGAAGCCTTCGCCGACGATATCAACCAGACCCTGGTCAGCGAAGACCTCGACCGTAACCTCCGGATAGCGCTCGGCCATCGCCGCGACCACCGGCGTCACCGCCAATGGTATCGCTATGTTGGAGGCGTTGATCCTGAGCAGGCCAGACGGCCTGCCTTTGACGCTGCGGATGCGGTCCATCCGCTCGGCAATATCCTGGAGGGCCGGAGCCGCCGTTTCCACCAGCGCCTTGCCGGCCTCGGTGAGCGAAACGCTGCGCGTCGTGCGGGCGAACAAGGGCTGGCCGATCCGCTCTTCGACAATGCGCACCGCATGGCTGACCGCCGAAGGGCTCATGCCGAGTTCGGCGGCGGCAAGCGCGAAGCCGCCACGCCGGGCAACGGCGACCACGACCGGAAGATGGCTGAGCAGATCGCGATCCATTCATGAATGATATCGCATGGTCTTTGCGAACAATGCAACCTTATCGATGCCAAGGCGGTGGTCCACATTGTCGCCAACTCATCGGCGATCGGCTGATGGCACTGAGGAGACGAGACATGAACACGTTAAAGCACGTAACTTTCACGGCAGGCATGGCGTTGGCGCCGATGGATGCCGGTGGGGCGGAGCCATCAGACTGGCGGGCCCTTGCAGACGAACGCGCGGTCATTCGCATTGCCGATGCCATCGACCGGGCCGTTGACGCCCAGGACTGGAAACTTGCACGCGGCTATTTTGCGGATCGGATCACCGCCGACTTCAGCAGTCTCTCCGGACAGCCGGCGGCCAACATCGCTTCCGACGATCTGGTTGGCGCTTGGGCGGCCAACCTCAAGGGCAGCAAGACAAGCCTGCATCTGCGCACCAATCACCAGGTCGCTCTCAAGGCGGACACGGCGACTGTCCTGTCGAACGGCTATGCTTGGAACCGGATGGAAGGCAATGGCGACCCGCTTTGGGAGGTCTGGGGCACCTATGAGCATCACCTGACGCGTTTTGCGGATGGCTGGAAGGTCGATGGCTTCGCGTTCCACATGACACACGAGCGCGGCAATCCCTGGGTCAAGAACACTCCGGGCCAGTGACGCGCGGGGTATCTATCACCAAGCATTGGAAGACGATCATGACCATGACCTACTACACTCTTGGCAACAGCGGCCTTAGGGTCAGCCGACTGGCACTGGGCACGATGACTTTCGGCAAGGAATGGGGCTGGGGAGCCGACAGGGATACGGCGCGGGCGATTTTCGACGCCTATGTCGAGGCGGGCGGCAATGTGTTCGACACGGCGGATCTCTACACAGATGGCACGGCCGAAGCCTGGCTTGGTGAATTCATCGCCGAGCGCGGGCTGCGCGACACGGCGGTGATAGCCAGCAAGTTCACCATGAACATGCAGCCCGGCAATCCGAATGCTGGCGGCAACGGCCGCAAGAACATCATGCGGGCCGTCGATGCTTCGCTGAAACGGTTGGGGACCGACTATATCGATCTCTATCTCATGCATGTCTGGGACAGGCTGACCCCGGCTGAAGAGGTCATGCGCACGCTGGACGACCTGGTCCGGATGGGCAAGGTGCGCCATGTCGGCCTTTCCGATGTGCCCGCCTGGTATGCGGGCCGCGCACAGGCGATCGCCGAATTGCGAGGATATGAGCCGGTTTCGGCGCTACAGCTCGAATATTCGCTGGCCGAACGCGCGATCGAGAACGAGTTCGTGCCATTCGGCACGCGCCATGGCGCCGGCATCATGGTGTGGAGCCCGCTGGCCGGCGGTTTGCTGAGCGGCAAGTATCGACCGGCCCAGACCGGAAACGGCCGCCTCGACGGATTTCGCAACTCGACGCATCCGGGTTTCCAAAAGTTCACGCAACGCAACTGGGCTATCGTGGCCGAACTCGAGAAGGTCGCATCCGAGGTCGGCCGCAGCATGCCTCAGGTCGCGCTCAACTGGGTGGCCACGCAGCCGGGGATCGCAACCGTCATCCTCGGTGCGACGACGCTCAGCCAAATGCGTGACAATCTTGGCGCGCTGGATTTCGAGATTCCGAAAGCGCATCGCGACCGGCTGGAGAGAGCCAGCAGAACTCCAGCGCCGTTTCCCTATTCCTATTTCGGTTCGCAGATACAGGCGCGCGTTACCGGCGGCGCGACAACCGGCGACAAGCCCCCCAACTACGTGTCACCGGTGCTTATCGAAGGAGAGTCGGCCAGCGTGTCCACCAATTGATCAATGGGCAGGAAACCGGCAATTTGCCGTTTGGGCGCCGCGTGACATCGCGGCGCCCTTCGTGTATCGGAACGCCATTGTTTCGGATGGCGCGCCTGCGCCAGAGCAGCCACCCGGAACGCGCCACATGCAAATGAAGAGGCCCAGATGACGGTGAAGCCCCTCTACCGACGTGTCTTGCTGAAAGCGTCGGGCGAAGCACTGATGGGCGAGCAGCATTTCGGCATCGACGTTTCAGTAGTGGATCGCATCGCCGGCGACATCGCCGAGGCGCGTGCATTGGGCATCGAGGTCGGCGTCGTCATCGGCGGCGGCAACATCTTTCGCGGCGTGGCCGTTGCCTCCAAGGGCGGCGACCGTGTCACCGGCGACCACATGGGCATGCTTGCCACGGTGATCAACTCGCTGGCGCTGCGCACGTCGTTGAACAAGATCGGCGTCGACGCCGTGGTGCTTTCGGCGATCGCCATGCCCGAACTTTGCGAGAGCTTTTCGCAGCGCCAGGCGACCGCCTACATGAACCAGGGCAAGGTGGTGATCTTTGCCGGCGGCACCGGCAATCCATTCTTCACCACTGATTCGGCCGCAGCCCTTCGCGCCGCTGAAATCGGCGCCGACGCGCTGTTCAAGGGCACTCAGGTCGACGGCGTCTACTCGGCGGACCCGAAGAAGGACCCGAATGCGACGCGTTTCGAGCGCATCAGCCATGGCGAAGTCATAAATCGCGGCCTTTCCATCATGGATACCGCTGCGATTGCACTTGCGCGCGAAAACAACATTCCGATAATCGTCTATTCGATCCACGAAAAAGGTGGTTTCGGCGATATTCTGAGGGGCGGCGGCCGCTGCACGGTCGTCGCGGACGATTGATCGGCGGCCTGACCCGAAAAGGGAAGCCGGTTTTCGGAAGTTCGATTCGAAGACGGCCCCGAAGCAGTGAGCCCGCATTAGACGGTCGAGGAGATAAAGATGAGTGGTGAGTACGACGATCTCAAGCGGCGCATGGATGGGGCCATTGCCGCGTTCAAGCATGATCTGGCCTCGCTGCGGACCGGTCGCGCCTCCAGCAATCTGCTCGATGCGATCCAGGTGCAGGCCTACGGCACCACCATGCCGATCAATCAGGTCGCCAACGTCTCGGTGCCGGAGCCGCGCATGATCTCGGTATCGGTATGGGACAAGTCGATGGTTGGCGCGGTCGACCGCGCGATCCGCGAATCCAATTTGGGGTTCAACCCGATCGTAGACGGCACCAACCTCAGGATTCCACTTCCCGAACTTAACGAACAGCGCCGCAAGGAACTGGTCAAGATCTCGCACACCTACGCCGAGAACGCCCGTGTCGCCGCGCGCCATGTGCGCCGCGACGGCATGGACTTCCTGAAGAAGGCGGAGAAGGACGGCGACATCAGCGAAGACGATCAGCGCAAGCGCTCGGACCAGGTCCAGAAACTTACCGACGAGACGATCAGCAACATCGACCACCTGCTTTCCGATAAGGAAGCTGAAATCATGCAGGTTTAGGGTCATGGCCGCCGGCTGACCCGAAAGCAAGAACATGGCAACGCCCGCGCATGTCGCGATCATCATGGACGGAAACGGACGCTGGGCCAAGGCGCGCGGCATGCCCCGTCTTGCGGGCCACCGTGCCGGTGTCGAGGCGCTGCGCAAGACGGTGCGCGCGGCACCTGGGCTCGGCATTTCCTACCTGACCGTCTATGCTTTCTCGTCGGAGAATTGGTCGCGGCCGAAGTCCGAGGTCAGCGACCTGATGGGCCTCTTGAAAATGTTCATCCGCCGTGACCTTGCTGAACTGCACCAGAGCGGTGTGCGGGTTAGAATCATCGGCGACCGGGCAGGGCTGCAGTCTGATATCAGGGGACTGCTCGATGAGGCCGAAACGCTGACGGCCGCAAACGAATCGCTGACGCTGGTGATCGCCTTCAACTATGGCGGACGAGACGAAATCGTTCGCACGGCACAAAAGCTTGCGGCGGCCGTGGCGCGTGGCGAACTCGACGCCGAGGCGATATCAGCCGAAAGTTTTGCCGGCGCGCTTGATACGCAAGGCATTCCCGACCCGGAACTCGTCATCCGCACCAGCGGCGAGCTTCGGTTGTCAAACTTCCTTCTGTGGCAAGCCGCCTATAGCGAACTCGTCTTCCTGCCTTGCTATTGGCCCGACTTCAGCCGCGAGCACCTTGCGGAAGCTTTGCGTGAGTTTGCTGGCCGCGAACGCCGTTTCGGCGGACTTGGAGGCCAGGACGTCGCTTCGCGACCGGCCGCGGGATGAGCAATCTTCAACTCCGTATCGTTTCGGCGATCGTGCTCGCCATCATCACTCTCGGCTTGACCTGGATCGGCGGTTTGCCGTTCCGGCTGCTGTGTGCCGTGATCGTAGCGGCGATCTTCTATGAATGGACCCGCATGTCGCGGCCAACCGGGGCAACGGGTCTGGGTTTCCTGCCGGAAGCACTGCTGGTTGTCTTCATTGGCGCCTTGATTGGCGGCCTGGCCTCCTCCTGGCTGCTACCGCTTGTGGCGGCCATTGTTGCCGCAACGGCGATAGCCGCCTCGGTTCGCAAGACCGGACAATGGGATGCGAGCGGCCTTGCCTATGCCGCGGTTTCAGGCCTGTCGCTCGCCTTGCTGCGGGATGGCGATCGTTCAGGCCTCATTGCCATCCTGTTCCTGTTCGCGGTCGTCTGGGCCACCGATATCCTTGCCTATTTCGTGGGGCGCGCCGTTGGGGGGCCGAAACTGGCGCCGGCGATCTCGCCCGGCAAGACGCGCAGCGGCGCACTCGGCGGCGCTGTCGGCGGCGTCGTCGCCGGGCTGGTCCTCGCCGCAGCTGCCGGTGTCGGCAATCTGGTATTGCTCGGCTTGGTCGCGCTCGTGCTGTCGATTGTCTCGCAGGCAGGCGACCTGTTCGAATCCTGGATCAAGCGCCGCCATGGCCGCAAGGATTCGGGGGCGCTCATCCCGGGCCATGGCGGCGTCATGGATCGTGTCGACGGGCTTGTCGCAGCGGCATTCGCCCTATACGTCATCGGCTGGATTTCGGCGAACGCCGATCATCCGGCGCAGGGTCTGTTTCCCGTTTGAGCGATGTCATTTCAGGGTCCTATGCGCGGTGCGCCTTGGATTCGCCCGGATTGGTGTCACAGTCACGGCGCAGTCTGCGCCGTGGAAGAATTTGAGGGTTTGTCTTGAACGAGATTCTTCACGCGCTTTTCAGCACAGAAGGCTTTGTCCTGGGCACGCTGGTGCCATTCCTCTTCGTGCTGACAGTGGTCGTGTTCGTCCATGAAATGGGCCATTACCTTGTCGGGCGCTGGTGCGGCATCGGTGTCAGGGCCTTCTCGATCGGCTTCGGCCCGGAACTTTTCGGCTTCAACGACAGCCACGGCACGCGCTGGAAACTGTGTGCGATACCGCTTGGCGGCTATGTCAAATTCGTCGGCGACATGAACGCCACATCGAGCCAGCCCACGTCGGAAGAAATTGAAACGCTGACCGAGGAAGAGCGCAAGGTCGCCTTCCACACGCAGCCGATCTGGAAGCGCGCGGCAACGGTGGTGGCCGGACCGTTGTTCAATTTCCTGCTGACGATCGTCGTCTTTTCCGTGCTGTTCACCGCCTATGGCCGCTATGTCGCCGAGCCCATGGTGGCCGAGGTGACCGCCGACAGCCCGGCGGCGAAGGCCGGCATTCTTCCCGGCGACCGATTCGTCAGCGTCGACGGCAACAAGGTCGAAACCTTTGGCGACGTTCAACGCCTGGTCTCGGGCCGTGCCGACGACGCAATCACCTTCGTCATGCTGCGCGACGGCCAGGAGGTCACTGTGACCGCGGCGCCGCGGCTGATGGAACAGGAAGACGCGCTCGGCAACAAGGTCAAGGTCGCCGTGATCGGTGTCGTCAATAACAAGGAACTCGGCCAGCCGAGGCTCATCACCTACACGCCGGTCGGAGCGGTCGCGGCGGCGGTCGAGGAAACCGGTCACGTCATCCAGCGCACCGGCCAGTTCCTGCAGCGCTTTGTTGTCGGGCGCGAAGACAAATGTCAGCTGGGCGGTCCGGTGAAGATAGCCGACATGGCGGGCAGGGCTGCGAAACTGGGATTCGAATGGCTCGTGCAGCTGGTTGCACTGCTATCCGTTGGCATCGGAATTCTGAACCTTTTGCCGATTCCCCCCCTCGACGGCGGTCACCTCTTGTTCTACGGGGTGGAGGCTGTCATTCGCCGTCCGGTGTCGGAACGGATGATGGAAATGGCCTATCGGGCCGGGTTGCTTCTGGTGCTGTGCTTCATGGGGTTCGTTTTTTGGAACGATCTGTTTGGGTGCTGAAATCATGAAGAAATTTGGCTTCTGCATGGACGATGTTGAGACGCCGTTTACCATGCAAGGGGATATGAGTGACGCGAAAGCCACGCCGCAGGGTTAAGTAAATACAAATTAACCAGAAGCCTTGCGTGTAGGGAAAATCCGGTTAATACGGTAGGGGAAATTACCGCACGTCCGGTTTTCTCGCCGTGGGGACTACGAGAAAAGGTTATTAAGCCCGATGAAGGCAGCATCCAAGTTTCTAAGCGCCGCGTCCGCGGTGACCCTGTCCGCGGCCATGGTCGTGCCAGGCGCGCTCGCAGTGCAGTTCGTTGCCACATCGGCGGCTGAAGCCGCTGTCGTCAGCAGAGTCGAAGTGAGCGGCAATCAGCGTATCGACGCTGAGACCATCCGCAATTACATCACCATCAAGCCGGGCAAGGCTTTCTCCAGTTCCGATATCGACGGTGCGGTCAAGGCGCTCTTCGGCACAGGCCTGTTTTCGGACGTGCAGATCAACCAGGTCGGCTCGACGCTGGTGGTCAAGGTTGCCGAGTACCAGGTTGTCAACCAGGTGCTGTTCCAGAACAACAAGAAGCTCAAGGACAATGCGCTTGCGGCGGCCGTGCAGCTGAAGCCGCGCGGAACGTTCTCGCAGGCGACGCTCGATGCCGACGTGGAATCGGTCAAGGCTGCATACAGGCGCATTGGTCGCGACGATGTGACCGTGACCACGCAGGTCATGCAGCTTGGCGACAATCGCGTAAATGTTGTCTTCAACATCGCTGAAGGCGATCGCACGCAGATCGCGGCGATCAATTTCGTCGGCAATAGCGCCTATTCCAGCCGCCGCCTGTCGGATATCATCAACACCAAGCGTTCGTCCTGGGTTTCCTTCATCCTGCGCGACGACGTCTATGACGACGACAAGCTGCGCGCCGACCAGGAGCTGCTGCGTCGCTTTTACTACAATCATGGGTATGCCGACTTCCAGGTCGTGTCCGCTGTCGGTGAACTCGACAGTGCGACGAACAAGTACACGGTCACCATCACCGTCCAGGAAGGCGACCGCTACACGTTCGGTGACGTCAGCGTCGAGAGCTCGATCCCTGAAGTCGACGGCAAGTCGCTGGAATCGGTGATCGAGACCCACAAGGGTGACGTCTACAACGCCAAGAACGTAGAGGATTCCATCATCGCGCTGACCGAGAAGGTGGCCGGTTCCGGCTATGCCTTCGCGCAGGTCACGCCGCGCGGCGACCGCAATTTCGAGAACCACACCATTTCGGTTGTCTATACGATCGACCAGGGCACCAAGGCCTATATCGAACGCATCGAGATCCGCGGCAACGATCGCACGCGTGACTATGTCATTCGCCGTGAGTTCGACGTCAGCGAAGGCGATGCCTTCAACCAGGTGCTCATCCAGCGCGCGAAGAAGCGTTTGGAAAACTTGAATTACTTTGAGAAAGTCGACATCTCGACCGTGCCGGGCTCGCAGCCTGACCAGGTCGTTCTGGTGGTCGATGTGGTCGAGAAATCGACCGGCGAGTTCTCGGTAGGCGCTGGTTATTCGACCGGTGGCGACACGGCCGGTCCGTCGGTCGAAGGCTCGGTGACCGAGCGCAACTTCCTCGGTCGTGGCCAGTTCATCAAGCTGTCGGCGGGCGGCGGCAAGAATTCACGCGACTACAGCCTGTCCTTCACCGAGCCTTATTTCCTCGGACGGCGCATCGCTGCCGGTTTCGACATCTTCAAGCAGACCAGGGAATACGACAACTACGAAAGCGACACTGTGGGCGCGACGGTGCGCTTCGGTCTGCCGATCACCGACAGCATCTCGACCCAGTTGGCGTACAACATCTCGCAAGAAAAGTATAAGCTGGAAGACGATTGCGTGACCGGCGGCGTTTACGATCCGGCGAAGTGTGACGTTTCCACGGCTATCCTGGATGGCATCGAACAAAGCCCTTGGATCAAGTCGTCGGTCAGCCTCGGGCTGGTCTACAACACCATCGACGATATGAAGAGCCCGCACGAGGGTATCTACGCCACCACGACGGTAGAAGTCGCAGGCCTCGGCGGTGATGCCAAGTTCGTGAAGGTCACGGGGCGCGGCAGCATCTACCAGACGTTGTCGGAGCAGTACGACCTAGTCGGGCTCATTTCAGGTGGCGCTGGCCATGTTGAAGGATACGGCAGCGATGGTCTGCGGATCTTCGATCAATTCCAGAGCACCGATCGCATGATCCGTGGCTTTGCCTATGGCGGCATCGGTCCTGTCGATATTGCTACGGGCGACCATCTCGGCGGCACGACCTATTTCAATGCGTCCGCAGAAGCTCAGTTTCCGTTGCCGGTCGTACCGGAAAGCTTCGGCTTGCGTGGCGCTGTCTTCGCGGATGCGGCAACGCTCTATGGAAGCAAGGTCGACACCGCTGGCGTCACCCAGGACTCGGTCGGCATGAAGTTGCGTGCCTCGGTCGGCCTCGGCCTGATGTGGGCGTCGCCGTTCGGTCCGATCCGTATCGACTATGCGATCCCGGTCAAGAAGGAAGCGCGCGACGACGTGCAGGAATTCAACTTCGGCATATCGACCCGCTTCTGATCGGCGGCCAACGATGCTCCCGGGTCTTCAGGGTCCGGGAGAAATGTTCCGACCTAGCTGGATATAGCTTCTGGAATGACCGATCCGGTGTTCTTCGCGCCATCACGCCGGTATACGGCGGGCGAAGTCGCGAATCTGACCGGCTCGGTGCTCGTCGATTCCGGCCACTCAGATATTTCGATCGAAGCACTCGCGCCAGCCAGCGAGGGCGGCGAGAATGCGCTCGTCTTTGTCGACGGCAAGCGCAATTCCGCGCTGATGCCGTCGCTGCGGGCAGCCGCGGTCCTGTGCCCGGCGGAATTTGCCGGCAAGGCGCCGGCCGGCGTTGCCGTTCTGGTTCATCCGCGTCCGCAACAGGCCTTCGCGTTTGTCGGGCGTCTGCTGTTTCCGAGGGCGGCGACACCAGGGCCGATGACCAGTGAAACCGGCGTCTCGCCGCACGCTCATGTCGATGCGACCGCGCATGTCGAAGCCGGTGCCGTCATCGAGGCCGGCGCGGTCATCGGGCCAGGCGCTTCGATCGGCAGCGGTACCGTCATCGCCCCAAATGCGGTCATCGGACAATCCTGCCAGATCGGCCGCGACGGCTATGTCGGTCCAGGCGCGAGCGTCCAGTATGCCTTGATCGGCAATCGCGTCATCATTCATGGCGGTGCCAGGATAGGCCAAGATGGTTTTGGGTTCGTCGGCGGGGCCAAGGGGCCCGAGCGCGTGCCGCAGATCGGTCGTGTCGTTATCCAGGACGACGTCGAGATCGGCTCCAACACCACCGTCGATCGCGGCGCCATGTCCGATACGGTCATCGGCCAGGGCACCAAGATCGACAATCTCGTGCAGATCGCCCATAACGTCCGCATCGGCCGCAATTGCATAATAGCCGGGCTTTCGGGTATTTCGGGTTCTGTGATCGTGGGTGACAATGTCACCATGGGCGGCGGCGTCGGGCTTGCGGATCACCTGACCATAGGGACAGGGGCCAAGCTTGCCGCCAGAAGTGGATTTATGAGCAATGTCCCTGCAGGCGAGATCTGGGGCGGCTATCCGGCACAGCCGATGGCGGAAGCCATGCGGGAGATAGCCATGCTGCGCAAGCTCGCCAGGACCCGCAAACAGGGCGAGGGAGGCAATGGCTGACATGATCGCGTCGACGACGCTGGAAGCGGTCGACATCATGGGGCTGATGAAGCTCCTGCCGCACCGCTATCCGTTCCTGATGATCGATCGTATCGTCGACATCGATGGCGACGAATCCGCCATCGGCATCAAGAACGTGACCATAAACGAGCCGCATTTTCAGGGCCATTTCCCTGAGCAGCCGGTCATGCCGGGTGTGCTCATCGTCGAGGCGATGGCGCAGACGGCCGGCGCCATCTGTATCCGCAGCCTGGGCACCGAAAAGCCGTCGCTGGTCTATTTCCTGACCATCGACAACGCCAAATTCCGCAAACCGGTCGTTCCCGGCGACCAGTTGAAGATCTATGTCAAGAAAATCAAGAAACGCGGCAACCTGCTCAAATTCGCTTGTGAAGCCATGGTCGACGGCGCCAAGGCGGCCGAGGCCGAGATTTCAGCCATGATGGTCACCAGCGACTGACGATCGAGTGCTTATGAAAATCAGAACATCCATTCATGCTTCCTCCATTGTCGAGGAAGGCGCCCAAATCGGCCAAGGCGCGCGCATCGGGCCGTTCTGCCATGTCGGGGCCGATGTGGTGATCGGCGACGACGTCGAACTGGTCAGTCATGTCTCGGTGATGGGCGCGACGTCGATCGGCGCCTCGACCAAGGTCTACCCGATGGCGACATTGGGCGCGCCGCCGCAAAACACCAAGCACAAGGGCGGCCGAACCACCTTGGTCATCGGCAGGAACTGCACGATCCGCGAAGGCGTGACCATGCATCTCGGTACCGATTCCAGCCGCGGCGAGACCACGGTCGGCGACAATGGCAATTTCCTTGCCTACGCCCATATCGCCCATGATTGCGTCGTCGGCAACAATGCGACGTTCGCCAATGGCGCAACGCTGGGCGGCCACTGCGAGGTCGGTAACAATGTCTATATCGGCGGCCTGACCGCAGTGCATCAGTTCGTCCGCATCGGCGACAACGCCTTTCTGGGCGGTTGCTCCGCGATCGTCGGCGATGTCATCCCCTTTGCCATCGCGGTCGGTAACCGCGCCAGCCTGCGCGGTCTCAACATCATCGGCCTCAAGCGCTCCGGTCTGCCGAGGTCCGAAATCCTTGTGCTGCGCAAGGCTTACAGGATGATCTTCGATCGTTCCCGCACCGTTGGCGAGAACATCGAATTCGCCAAGGCGGAGTTCGTGTCGTCGCCGACCGCCATGAAGATCATCGATTTCATTACCAGTCGCGGCAAGCGGCACTATGCTGTGCCGTCGCTCAAGGGCGGCGATGGCGACGATGTCGATGACGAAGACTGAGACAGCGGCAGCGCGTCTTGATCTTCCGCCGGGCTCCAGGGTCGGCATCATTGCCGGCGGCGGCAGTCTGCCGGTCGAAGTCGCGGCCGGTTCGGCTGAACAAGGTTATCCGCCCTTCGTCATCCTGATGGAAGGCGAAGTCGACCGCATCGCGGAACTCTCCCGATACGATCACGAAAACCTCGCTCTGGAAGGTATAGGCTCGCTCGTCCCATTGCTGCGGCGGCACCGGATCACCCATCTGGTGCTTGCAGGCGAGATCAAGCGCCGGCCGCGATTGCTTGCGCTGCGCCCCAGTCTCAGCCTGCTCGCGGTGATTCCTTTGGTCGTCATGGCGCTCGCGCGTGGCGATGATGGTCTTCTAAAGATCTTGGCACGGGGCCTCGAAGCGCGTGGAATAAAGGTCGTTGGCGCCCACGAAGTAGTGCCGAATCTTGTCGCCGCCGAAGGCGTGCTGACCAAGGCCGAACCGCGAAAATTGGACTGGCGTGATATTGAGGCGGGCCTTGCGGCAGCAAAGGCCATCGGGGCGCTGGATGTCGGCCAGGCGGCGATCGCGGTTGGCGGCCGGGCAATCGCGCTGGAAGGCATCGAAGGAACAGCCGGCCTGCTTGATCGTGCGAAGCTGCTGCGCGGCCACGGCCGTATTGCGGGCAAGACCCGCGGCGTCCTCGTCAAGTGCGCCAAGCCTGGTCAGGAACTGCGCGCCGATCTTCCATCCATCGGTCCGCAGACGGTCGAGGCAGCGCACGCGGCCGGGCTCGCCGGCATTGCCGTCGAGGCGGGACGCTCGCTGATCCTCGAAGGTCCTGGAACCATCGCACGCGCCAATGCACTCGGCCTGTTCGTCCTTGGCCTGCCTGTCGCCACGGAGCCGCGCAATGGCTGACAGGGCATTGAAGATCGCGATCGTTGCCGGAGAGGAGTCCGGCGACCTGCTCGGCGCCGACATAGTACGCTCGCTCAGGCAGGCGGCCGGGCGCGAGGTGCAACTCGTCGGCCTCGGCGGCCGTCATTTGCAGGCGCTGGGACTGGTCTCGCCATTCGATGCCGGTGAGATCGCCCTCATGGGGTTCAGTGCCGTCCTGCGCGACCTGCCGCGCCTGATACGGCGGATCAGCCAACTGGCCAAGACCGTTGCCGACGAAAAGCCGGACTGCCTTGTCACCATCGACAGTCCGGACTTTTCGTTGCGCGTCGCCAAAAAGGTGCGTGCGGCCAACCCGTCGATTCCAATCATCCACTATGTCTGCCCGAGCGTATGGGCGTGGCGGCCGGGCAGGGCGGTGGCGATGAAGCCCTATGTCGACCACATCCTCTGCATCCTGCCTTTCGAGGTCAAGGAGCTCGATCGGCTCGGCGGGCCGCCGGGCACTTATGTCGGGCATCGCCTGACCCACGATGCGGGCTTGCTGGCCGCAGCCAAGGCGCAGGAGCTGCCGCGCGACCTTTCTCCTGATCGCGTCAAGACCCTGCTCGTCCTGCCCGGTTCGCGGCGTGGCGAGGTACGGCGGCTGCTCGACCCGTTCGGCGAGACGGTGTCGATTCTGCGTGCGCGTGGCCACCGCCTACGGCTGCTGCTGCCGACCGTTCCGCATGTCGCCGACCTCGTCAAATCCTCCGTCAACCGCTGGGATGAAAAGCCTGAGATCATCGTCGATCCCCAACGCAAATGGCAGGCTTTCGGCAAAGCCGATGCGGCGCTGATCGCGTCCGGGACGGTATCGCTGGAACTGGCGCTGGCCGGCGTGCCGATGATTTCCTGCTACAGGCTCGACCCGGTCGCGCGCGTCTTGGCGCCGTACCTCGTTTCCGTCTGGTCGGCGCTGCTGCCCAATCTGATATCGGATCGAGCGCTTATTCCGGAATTCTACGACGGCTACATCAAGCCGAACAATCTGGCCCGGCAATTGGAAGCCCTGTTCGCCGACAGCGGCATGCGCGCCTGGCAGAAGAATGGATTTGCAGAGATCACGCGGCGCATGGCGACGGATAGACCGTCCGGCGAGATCGCCGCGCAGGTGGTGATGCGGTATATCAAGAGAGGGAATAGTCAGTAGGGAGTAGGGAAGTTGACCGTGCCTACTGCCTACTGCCCAATCCCCAATCCCCAATCCCTACTCCCAATTCACCGCTTGGCGATCGGCACGTAGTCACGCTCGGGTGCGCCGGTATAGAGCTGACGCGGGCGGCCGATCTTCTGGCGCGGATCCTCGATCATCTCTTTCCACTGGGCGATCCAGCCGACGGTGCGGGCGACCGCGAACAGCACGGTGAACATGGTGGTGGGAAAGCCCAGCGCCTTCAGCGTGATGCCGGAATAGAAGTCGACATTCGGGTAGAGCTTCTTCTCGATGAAATAGGAATCGGTCAGCGCGATCTTTTCCAGCTCCATGGCGATGTCGAGCAGCGGATCGTCCTTGATGCCGAGCTCGCCCAGAACCTCATGTGCCGTCTTCTGCATGATCTTGGCGCGCGGATCGTAGTTCTTGTAGACGCGGTGGCCAAAGCCCATCAAGCGGAACGGGTCGTCCTTGTCCTTGGCGCGGGCGATGAATTCGGGGATATGATCGACATGGCCGATCTCGCCAAGCATGTTGAGCGCCGCTTCATTGGCGCCGCCATGCGCCGGTCCCCACAGGCAGGCTATACCGGCGGCGATGCACGCAAACGGGTTGGCGCCCGACGAGCCGGCGAGACGAACGGTCGAGGTCGAGGCGTTCTGCTCGTGGTCGGCGTGCAAAATGAAGATGCGCTCCATGGCGCGCGCCAGCACCGGGTTGATCTTGTATTCCTCGCACGGCACGGCAAAGCACATGTGCAGGAAGTTGGCGGCGAAGTTGAGCTCGTTCTTCGGGTAAATGAACGGCTGGCCGATGTGGTATTTGTAGGCCATCGCCGCGATCGTCGGCATCTTGGCGATCAGCCGCATGGAGGCAACCATGCGCTGGTAGGGGTCGGAGATGTCGGTGGAGTCGTGGTAGAAGGCCGACAGCGCGCCGACCACGCCGCACATCACCGCCATCGGATGCGCGTCGCGGCGGAAGCCGGTGAAAAAGCGCGACATCTGCTCATGCACCATGGTGTGGCGCGTCACGCGATAGTCGAAGTCGTCCTTCTGCGCCTTGGTCGGCAATTCACCGTAGAGCAGGAGATAGCAGACCTCGAGGAAATCGCCATGTTCGGCCAACTGGTCGATCGGATAGCCGCGGTGCAGGAGGATGCCGGCGTCGCCGTCGATGAAGGTGATTTCGGACTCGCAGCTTGCCGTCGAGGTGAAGCCGGGATCGTAAGTGAAGGCGCCGGTGGTTGAGTAGAGCGAGGCGATATCGATGACATCAGGCCCGACCGAACCACTTCGCACCTTGAATTCATGGGTCTTGCCGGCGAATGCAAGCGTTGCCGTGGCCTCCTGGGTCTTGCCGCCCAAATCCATTTTTTTCGCAGCTTCGGTCATTGCAAACTCCTTCTTGTTTCCTCATGCCGGCAAAGGCAAAATTCTGCAGAGCGACACGTCGAAAATCACCGCAATGCGCGTATTCGCCACCGCATCTCAGGAGGTGCGTGCCAGATTGGGCCAAGGCCTAATGTTGCACTGCGAAACCCGCCTTTCAATGCCAATCTTCTTGGGCCAGTTTGCTCCTAATCGATTTGATCTGAGATGCGCGCCAGGCTTTCCTCGCGGCCGAGCACGGCGAGCACATCGAACACGCCCGGCGAGGTGCTTTTGCCGGTCAACGCAGCGCGCAAAGGCTGGGCCACCGCGCCGAGCTTGTGACTGCCGGCCGCTGCCACCTCGCGGATCGCCGCCTCCGCCGAGGCGGCTGTCCAGTCACCCGCAAGCCCGTTCAAAGCTTCGTGAGCACTGCGCAGGATCTTGCGGGCATCGTCGGTAAGCAGAAGGGCCGCCTTGTCGTCGATCGGCAGGGGGCGCGTGGCGAACAGGAAGGCCGCGCCATCGACGAGCTCGACCAGTGTCTTGGCGCGCTCCTTCAGGCCCGGAAGCGCTGCCAGCAACTGCGCCTTGGTGCTGTCGTTCAGGCGCGCGGCGATCGCCGGGCCACCTTCGAGATAGGGCAGGGTGGCGATGAAGATGTCGAACAGTTCGGCATCGCTCATGCGGCGCATATGCGCGCCGTTGATCGCCTCCAGCTTGGCGAAGTCGAAGCGCGCCGCGCCCTTGTTGACATCGCCGATGTCGAACCACGAGATCATATCCTTGATCGACATGATCTCGTCGTCGCCATGGCTCCAGCCAAGGCGCGCCAGGTAGTTGAGCAGCGCCTCCGGCAGGTAGCCCATGGCGCGATAGGCCTCGACGCCAAGCGCGCCGTGCCGCTTCGACAGCTTGGCGCCATCGGCGCCGTGGATCAGGGGGATATGCGACATGGACGGCACGTCCCAGCCCATGGCGTTGTAGATCACGGTCTGGCGAGCGGCATTGGTCAGATGATCGTCGCCGCGAATGATATGGGTGACGCCCATATCATGATCATCGACGACGACGGCATGCATGTAAGTGGGATTGCCGTCAGAACGCAGGATGATGAAGTCATCGAGATCCTTGTTGGGAAAGCGCACCTCGCCCTGGACACGGTCATGGACGATGGTCTCGCCTTCGGTCGGCGCCTTGATGCGGATGGCGCCCTTGACGCCTGCGGGCGCCTCAGAGGGGTCGCGGTCGCGCCAGCGGCCGTCATAGCGGGGCGGCAGCCCCTTGGCTCTGGCAGCCTCGCGCATGGCCTCCAGTTCGGCTGGCGTGGCATAGCAATAATAGGCCATGCCCATGCGCACGAGCTCCTCGGCCACCTCGCGGTGGCGCGGCGCACGCTCGAACTGTGACACCGGCTCGCCGTCCCAGCTCAGGCCAAGCCAGGAAAGCCCGTCGAGGATGGCAGCCGTCGCGGCTTCATTGGAGCGTTCACGGTCGGTGTCTTCGATGCGCAGCAGCATCGTGCCGCCAGTGTGCTTTGCATACAGCCAGTTGAACAGCGCCGTGCGCGCGCCGCCTATGTGCAGATAGCCGGTGGGCGAGGGGGCAAAACGGGTGACGACCTTGTCGGACATGGAACTCTCGGAAACCATCTGAAGCGGGTGCGGTTGCGCGGACTTTCGCGCGCCCGGCGTTCATGTAGCATAGGGTGTCGAGGGCGCAAGGGGCAGACCCGATGGCTGGACGAGGCTGGGGCTCGGATCAGGGCGAGGACGCTGCCATCGGCGTCAGCGAACGGTCCCTCTTTGCGCCTCTGCCATTGCCGTCGCCCCTCCTGCCGGATCCCGGCCAAGCGCCGTTACAAGCGGATGTCGCCGCCTCTGTTCCTGTTGCCGAAACCGGCAGGATCGTTCGCGTGCGCCGGCAAATCAGCCTGACATCACTGCCTCGCCTGCGCCACAGCGTGAACACGGCGGCGAGCCTGGAACTCGACCGGGGCGTGGCCTTCCTGCTGGTGCCGGTCTGCCTGGCGATCGGAGCGATCGGCTATTTTTCGCTGACGGCTGAACCCGACTTTGCGAGACCTGTCGCGGTTGTCATTCTGACGGGGATCTGTGCGCTGGTCTCGCGCTCATGGCCAAAGACCCATCTGTGTTTCATGGCGGCACTTTTGTGCGCCCTAGGACTGCTTGCTGCCAAGGTCGAGACGTGGCGTGCGGGCACACAAATGTTGGGCTCGGAAATTTCGACGCAAGTCACCGGCCGCGTCGTCTCGCTCGACCGGATGGAAACCGGCCGTATCCGGCTGACCATCGACGTGACATCGACCGCAAGACCGAAACTGCGCTATGCGCCGGAACGGGTGCGGCTTTCGGCACGCAAGATCCCGGCTGACGTGACCGCCGGCTCCCTCATCACCGGATATGCCAAGCTCTTGCCGCCGACCGGGCCGGTGCGGCCGGACAGCTATGACTTCTCCTTCGACAGCTACTTTGCCGGCATCGGTGGCAGCGGGTTCTTTCTCGGCAATCCAAAGCTTGTCGTCAACGATGACGGCGACATGCCGCTGCCGGCCCGAATTTCCTCTAGCGTGGAAAATGCCCGTGAAGGCATCGCCGACCATATCAGGGCGAGCGTCGGCGGCGCCGAAGGCGAGATCGCCGCGGCGCTGATCGTCGGCGTGCGCGCCGGCATTCCCGATGACATCAATGAGGCGATGCGACGTACCGGCATCTACCACATCATCTCCATTTCGGGACTGCACATGGCTCTGGTCGCAGGCACCATCATGGGTTTGCTGCGCGGCGCCTTCGCCTTGTTTCCCGACTTTTCCGCGCGTCGCCCGGTCAAGAAGTATGCCGCCGCCGCCGCACTGTTCTCGATCGCGGCCTATCTCATCATCTCGGGAGTCGTCGTTGCCGCCGAGCGCAGCTTCATCATGCTGGCGGTGATGCTGATTGCCGTGCTGTTCGATCGAGCAGCACTCACCATGCGCAATCTGGCGATCTCGGCGATCGCCGTCATCGTGGTGTCGCCGCATGAGGTGGTCGGCCCGAGTTTTCAGATGTCGTTCGCCGCGACCGCGGCTCTGGTCGGCGCCTATGCCGGCTGGGCGGATCACCGCGCGGGAAAAGCAAGACCGCCGCCGCCAAAGCGATCCGTGCCCGGTTTCCTGACGCGAAAATTCCTGCTGGCGGCAACCGGCCTTGCCATGACCTCGATCATCGCGGGAAGCGCGACGACGCTGTTTGCCATCTGGCATTTTCAGCGTGTCTCGCCGCTCAGCCTGTTTGCCAATCTCGCGGTAATGCCGATCGTCACCGTCGTCATGTTCCTGGCCGTCGCCAGCGCGCTGTTGATGCCTTTCGGATTGGATTGGCCGGCTCTCTACCTGATGGGTAAGGGTCTGACGATGATGATCGCCATATCAAGCTGGATCTCCGAGCGTTCGCCTGTCGATGGGGTCGGGCTGATTTCGCAGCAGTCGGTCCTGTTGGTGGCAATTGCCCTGGTCATCGCGACGATGGCGACAACTTGGCTGCGGCTCGCTGCTCTGCCATTCGCGCTGGCAGGCTTGCTGACCGTCTCGGATACGCGCACGCCGGATGTGCTGATCTCGGAAGACGCCCGGCTGGTGGCGTTGCCGATCGGTGGCGGTGAGCTTGCCGTCAGCCGGGAACGGCCGAACGAATTCACCGTCGACAACTGGAAACGCGCCCTGACATCAGAAACCATCGTCGTTCCGGAGGTGTTCGACAACAGCGACGGGCAATTCGACGTCGCGGATGCCGTTGAGCTACCGCCGGGATCGCCGTTCTATTGCTCCTCAGACGTTTGCGTGGCCAGGCACATGTCCGGTGCGATCATTGCCTATGTCGAGGACCGCAAGGACACCTGGAAAGCCTGCGGCTTCGCCGAGCTGATCGTCATCAATGACGCCACCGCGTATGACGCCTGTCACAATCCGCTGGTTCTCGTCATCACCAAGCGGCAACTGGCTCGCAAAGGCAGTGCCGCGGTCTTCTTCGATCGCCAATCGGCGACCACGCCGGCGACGATCAGCTTCGCGGTGGACAGCCCATATCGGCCCTGGCACACGCAACGCAAATACTCTCGTGAGGCGAGGGGGCTGGCACCCTTTAAGAAACCGGAGAAGCCAGCGGCCAACCCACAGCCGCCTCAGTAGCGGCGGATCAGGCCGACGAGCTTGCCTTGCACCTTGACCCTGTCCGGGCCGAAAATACGGGTTTCATAGGCCGGATTGGCGGCTTCGAGAGCAATCGAAGCGCCCTTGCGGCGGAACCGCTTCAGCGTCGCTTCCTCTTCATCGACCAGCGCCACGATGATCTCGCCGGGGCTCGCCGTGTCGGCATTGCGGATGATGACGGTGTCGCCGTCGAAGATACCGGCCTCGATCATCGAGTCGCCCTTGACCTCCAGCGCATAGTGGGCGCCGCCCATGATCATGTCCGGCGGCACCGAGATCGAATGCGTCTGATGCTGGATGGCATCGATCGGCACACCGGCGGCGATACGGCCCATGACCGGGATCGACACGGCGGAGACCGCATCGTCATCATTGCCGGGCGAGGGCATCCGCGAAGGCGCCGGCTTGATCTGCCGGCCAAGGGCGCCACCCTGACCGAGACTGCCCTGGATGACGCTTGGCGAAAACTTCTTTGCCGCGTTGAGACCGGGCGCGATCGAGTCCGGCAATCGCAGCACTTCCAGCGCGCGTGCCCGGTTGGGCAACCGGCGAATAAAGCCGCGCTCCTCAAGTGCGGTGATCAGCCGATGAATCCCGGATTTGGAGGCAAGGTCAAGCGCCTCCTTCATCTCGTCGAAGGATGGCGGAATGCCGCTCTCCTTCAGGCGTTCATGGATGAACATCAGCAGTTCATGTTGCTTGCGCGTCAGCATGGCGGCCCCCAGGTTACCTGAAACCAGAATCGAAAAACAAACCCAGAACAAACCCTATCTGTTCCAGTTGTGTTCTGCAACCGTTTAAAGTTTAATGAATTTGTTAAGGCTGCTGAAATTATTTGGCGCTTGCCAGCAGGTCGCGATCAACAGGCGCTAGGCACGGCGATGCGCCTGCTCACATTGAAATTATTATGGTTAATGACCTGTGGCTCATCCTCGACCCAGGCTTGGCATTATCAGTCTATCGACCCCCACAAAGGACGATATCAATCTTCGGGACGTTCGTTTGCCGTGAACGAAACGGAGCCAAAACGCCAACGTCTGTTGGCATTTGTGGCTGGAAATTCAGCCCTCCGTCATCTGCCAGGCAGTGAGGGCGGCGGCGGTGGATCGCGGGGATCGTTGCGTCAGGTAACGGCTTCCTTGACCGCGAAACGGCGGTCCTTCCATGCGCCCGTGCGCAGAATATCCTCCAGCACCTCAACCGCCAGCCACACATCCTTGTAGCCGACATAGAGCGGCGTGAAGCCGAAACGGATGGTCGATGGCGCACGAAAGTCACCGATGACGCCGCGCTCGATCAGCGCCCGCATGATTTGATAGCCGTGATCGTGAAGGAACGACACCTGGCTGCCGCGCCTGGTCGCGTCGCGGGTGGTCTCCAGCGTGAGACCGTAGGCGCCGCACCTGGCTTCGACGAGCTGGATGAACAGTTCTGTCAACGCGACACTCTTCTTTCGCAATGCCGCCATGTCGACGTCATTCCAGATGGCAAGCGCGCCTTTGAGCGCCCCCATCGACAGGATCGGCTGAGTGCCGCACAAAAAGCGGCGGATGCCGGTGCCGGCAACATAACCCCGTTCGAAGGCAAAGGGCCGCGCATGGCCCCACCAGCCGCTGAGCGGCTGGCTGATATCGCCGTGGTGGCGCTGCGCGGCATAGATGAAGGCCGGTGCGCCCGGACCGCCGTTGAGGTACTTGTAGGTGCAGCCGATGGCGAAATCGGCATTTGCGTGATCGAGCTCGACGGGCAGGGCGCCGGCGGTGTGGCAAAGATCCCAGACGATCAGCGCTCCGGCCGCATGAGCTTTGCGCGTCAGCGCCGACATGTCGCGCAGTTCACCCGATTTGTAATTGACGTGGTTGACCAGCACCACCGCCACGTTTTCGTCGATCAGCTCTTCGATGGTCGGCGCGTCGACACCCGCGAGGCGCAGCAGGACGCCGTCCCGGGTCGAGGCCACGCCTTCGGCGATGTACAGGTCGGTGGGGAAACTGTCACCTTCGGCGACAATGACCGACCGGTCTGGCCGCATCTCCAGCGCCGCATGCAGCACCTTGTAGATGTTGGTCGATGTCGTGTCGCAGACAACGGTCTGGCCGACCGCGGCTCCTATCAGGCGTCCGAGCTGGTCGCCGAGTTCGATTGGCATCTCGAACCATCCGGCGGTGTTCCAAGCTCGGATGAGATCCTGGGCCCATTCTTGGGTCGCCGCCTGCTGCAGCTCGCTGAAAACGGCATGAGACGCTGCCCCCAGTGAATTGCCGTCGAGATAGATCATCCCCTCCGGCAGAATGAAACGGTCGCGCATGGCCCGCAGCGGATCCGTGGCATCCATCGCTTCGACTGCGGCGAGATCAGGAATTCCACTCATGGTCGGTCAGTCCCGGTTGTTCGCGAAGGGTTTTCCGCTACAGGCGCGTCCCCTCGGTGTGCCTGTTTCCATTTCGACGTCAGAGCCGGGTGCGGACCGTCCACAGCTCCGGGAACAGCACGACCTCGAGCATTTTCTTCAGATACGAAGCACCCGACGTGCCGCCGGTGCCGCGTTTCAGGCCGATGATGCGCTCCACCGTGGTGACGTGGTTGAAGCGCCAGCGGCGGAAGTAGTCCTCGAAATCGACCAGCTTCTCGGCCAGTTCGTAGAACATCCAGTAGCGCTGCGGATCGCGGTAGATGGTCTGCCAGGCGACCAGCACCTCTTCATTCTCGGTTCGCGTCTCACGCCAGTCCGTGCGCCTGGCATCGGCACCGATGTCGAATCCGTTGCGCGCCAAAAGCAGCAGTGCCTCGTCATAGAGCGACGGCTCGGCCAGGATCGCTTCCAGCTTCCCGCTCAGGTCGGGCCGGTGCTTGTGCGGCCCGAGCATTGCCAGGTTTCGGTTGCCGGCCATGAACTCGATGGCGCGATACTGCCAGGACTGGAAGCCCGAGGACTGGCCGAGCGCGTCGCGGAACTCGGTGTATTCGCTGGGCGTCATCGTCCGCAGCACATCCCAGGCATTGTTCAGCTGCTCGAAGATGCGCGCAACGCGCGACAGCATCTTGAAGCTCGGCTCGAGCCGGTCGGCGCGGATCGAGCGGATCGCGGCGCCGATCTCGTGCAGAGCGAGCTTCATCCAGAGCTCGGAGGTCTGATGCTGGATGATGAACAGCATCTCGTCATGCGCCGATGACAGCGGCGTCTGGGCCTCCAGCACTTTCTCCAGGTGCAGATAGTCGCTGTAGGACATGCGCTCCTTGAACGACATCTGGGCGCCTTCGGACGCCGGATCGTATGGCTCGCTCAATTGATTTTCTCCGTGCGCAGCCGGAAGCGCTGGATCTTGCCGGTCTGGGTCTTGGGCAGAGCGGCGATGAATTTTACCGATCGCGGATATTTATAGGGCGCGATCGTTGCCTTGACATGGTCCTGCAGGCGCTTGGTGGTGAGGGCGTCGGGCGCGACGCCCTGCACCAGCACGACATGCGCCTCGACGATCTGGCCGCGTTCGGCGTCCTCTGCACCGATCACCGCGCATTCGGCGACATCCGGATGCGATAACAGTGCTGCCTCGACCTCGGGTCCGGCGATGTTGTAGCCGGCGCTGACGATCATGTCGTCGGAGCGCGCGGCGAAATGGAAGAAGCCGTCTTCGTCCTGCGTGAAGGTGTCGCCGGTGATGTTCCAGCCGTCGCGCACATATTCCTTCTGCCTGTCATCGGCCAAGTAGCGGCAGCCGGTCGGGCCACGCACCGCCAGCCTGCCGGTCGTGCCGCGCGGCACCTCGCGCATCTCGTCGTCGAGGATGCGCGCCTCGTAGCCGCCCACCGGCTTGCCGGTCGACGCAGGCTTCATGTCGCCAAAACGGTTGGAGATGAATATGTGCAGCATTTCGGTGGCGCCGATGCCGTCGAGGATCGGCTTGCCGGTCTTTTTCGTCCACTCTTCGAAAACCGGAGCGGGCAAGGTTTCGCCGGCCGAAACTGCAACGCGCAGCGACGACAGGTCGGCACCTTCATCCATGGCCTTCAGCATGGCGCGGTAGGCAGTCGGCGCGGTGAAGGAGATCGTCGCTTTGTAGGTCTCGATGATGTGGATCATGTTGGGTGGCGTCGCCTGCTCCAGAAGCGTCGCCGCCGCACCGAAGCGCAGCGGAAAGATAGCGAGCCCGCCAAGGCCGAAGGTGAAGGCCAGCGGCGGCGAGCCGACGAAGATGTCGTCCGGCGTCACCTCCAGGATTTCGCGAGCATAGGCGTCGGCGATGATCAGCAGGTCGCGGTGGAAATGCATCGTCGCCTTCGGAACGCCTGTCGTGCCCGAGGTGAAGCCGAGCAGCGCGACATCGTCGCGGCCGGTGTCAACTGCGGTGAACGTTACCGGCTTGTCGAGAGCGGCACGATCGAGTTCGGCATCATGGTTGGCGGTGCCGTCGAAACCGATGACCTGCTTGAGGAACGCGCTGTCCTTGGCGCAGGCAGTCATCTCGTCCATCAGTCTGGTGTCGCACAGCGCGACGGTAATCTCGGCCTTGTCGACGATCTTGGCGAGTTCGCCGGCGCGCAGCATCGGCATGGTGTTGACGACCACGGCGCCAACCTTGGTGGCGGCCAGCCAGCAGGCGACCATGGCGGGGTTGTTGGCGGAGCGGATCAGCACCCGGTTGCCGGGCTCGACGCCATAATTCTCGACCAGCGCGTGGGCCAGCCTGTTCGTCCAGTCGGACAGTTCCTTGTAGGTGCGGCGGCGGCCATTGCCGATCAGCGCGGTGTGGTCGCCCAGACCTTTCTCGACCAGCTTGTCGGTCAGTTCGACGCCGGCGTTGAGGCGTTCGGGATAGTCAAAGCCATCGAGCAGGATATCGGGCCATTGCTCCGGCGGCGGCAGGTGATCGCGCGTGAACGTGTCGATATGCGCTGAAGGCCCAAGCATGTCGCCGCTCTCCCGTCTGCTGCCTGGCCAGTGCGCGATGCGCCTTGGCCGGATGTAGTGGATCCTAAGGTCCTGCTCTGAGGAAGCTTCGTACTACCCATCGCACCTGCTGAGATGCGCCCAGAAAGGGTGAACATCTGCAGGTTCGGGCAGCACAGCAGACCTCCCATTGTCGGCTGTTCGTTGGGGCAGGATCGCACCAGTCGAAATTTGTTTCAAGCCTAAAATGTTTTTGCTCAGGGCATTGACGCATGGCATGGCGGTGGCCATTGCTAGCAAGTAGCGATGCCGTCTTGGGGAAGGGCGCAGATGTTCGAACGTCACATCGTCGATTGGGATGATGCCTATGCCAACGGCGCCAACATCGCGGGCAGTGATCGCTGGCCGTCTGCATGGGCGGAGCCAGCGCAAGCATTCCGCGATGCGCTGTCGGCGCAGGGCCGGGCGCGGCTCGACATCGCCTATGGCGACGGACCGCGCAATCGGCTCGATCTTTTCCTTCCCAGGGCCGCGCCCAAAGGGCTGGTGGTGATTATCCATGGCGGTTACTGGCTGGAGACCGACAAGAGCTTGTGGTCGCACCTCGCCAATGGCGCGGTCGGCAGTGGCTTCGCCGTGGCGATGCCCTCCTACACGCTGTGCCCGAACATACGCATCGCCGGCATCGTCAGCGAGATTGGGGCGGCAATCGGCGAGGCAGCGGCAATGGTCGACGGACCGCTGATGCTGACCGGACATTCGGCCGGCGGCCATCTCGCCACCCGGATGGTGACGACAAGCACGCCGCTGGCCGCCGATGTGGCGCGGCGCATACGCCATGTCGTCTCGATTTCAGGCTTGCATGACCTGCGTCCGATCATGCGCACCGGGATGAACAAGGAACTGGCAATCGACGAAGAGGAGGCGCTGACTGAAAGCCCGGCGCTGCTGCGGCCGATGGATGGTGCCCGCATCACTTGCTGGGTCGGCGGTGGCGAGCGCGCCGAGTTCCTGCGTCAGAATGCGTTGCTTGCCAACATCTGGACCGGCCTCGGCGCCACCACCAGCGTCGTGGTCGAGCCCGACCGGCATCATTACAGCATTGTCGATGGCCTTGCCGATTCGGCGCATCCGCTGACGCAGAGCCTGATCTCGAACTAGGGCCGGGATCATTTTCTCGTCTGTTATGAATGGCTTGTTCGGGTTCCTCAGCGCAGCATCAAAACGCTGCAAGCCTCGCCCGCGGCTGCTGCAGGGGCAAACGGCGCCCGCACGATCAGCCCGTTGGCGTCGGCCAGCATTCTCAGCATCGAGGAATCCTGGATGCCGAAGGGCGTCGCCACCAGCGCGCCGTCGTCTTCCCTGACCACGGCTCGGACATAGTCCTGGCGCAAATCATTGGCCGGCATTGCGGCGCCCAATCGCGCCGGACGTATATCCTGGCGATAATCGCGGCCGCCGAGCCGCGCCAGCAGCGGCTTCAGGAACAGTTGCGAGCAGACCAGGCTTGCCACCGGATTGCCGGGCAGGCCGATGCACCTGATGTCGCCGAGGCGGCCGAACATCAGGGGCTTGCCCGGGCGCATGGCGATCTTCCAGAAGCCGAGCGTCATGCCTTCGCCGGTCAGCACGTCGTGGATCAGGTCGTGATCGCCGACCGAGGCGCCACCAAGCGTGACGATGACATCCGCACCGGCCGCGACCGCTTGTCTGATCAGCGCAGCGATAGCCTCCTTGCGATCGGCGGCAATGCCGAGATCGAGCGCCCGGGCGCCGACCGAGTGTGCGGTGGCAGCGACGCCATAGGCATTGGACGAGATGATCTGGTCCGGGCCGAGATCACTGCCCGGCGGCAGCAATTCGTCGCCGGTGGCGATGATGGCGACCAGCGGCCGTTTCACCACGCTGACCCGGGGATGGTTGGCCGATGCTGCCAGCGACAGTGCCGCCGGGTTGAGCAAGCGGCCTTTCTCCAGCAGCATGTCGCCTGTTGAAAAATCGAGCCCGATGCGGCGGATATTGCGCCATTGCGCTGTCGGCTCGATCACTTCGATATCGCCGCCGCCGAGGTCGCGGACATTCTCCTGGATGACGATGGTGTCGGCGCCTTCGGGCAGCGGCGCGCCGGTGAAGATGCGCACGGCCTGCGTCTGGCCGACCGTGCCGTCGAAGCCACGTCCAGCCGGCGCTATGCCGATCACCGACAGCCTGGATGGGACCGACGTGACGTCGGCGGCGCGCGCCGCATAGCCGTCCATGGCGGAAGCATTGAAAGGCGGCTGGGTGCGAAGAGCAACGACCGGTTCCGCCAGAACACGATCCACCGCCTCGAACAGAGGAACGCTTTCGCCGGCTAGAGGTGCCGCACCATCGAGCAGGCGTTCAAGCGCCTCCGCGATAGGAACCAGCGCCATCAGGCGCTCGCCTTGTAGTCACCCGACTTGCCACCCGTCTTTTTGACCAGGCGGATGCCGGTGATGACCATGGCGCGGTCGACTGCTTTCGCCATGTCGTAGATGGTCAGGCAGGCTACCGAAGCGGCGGTCAGCGCTTCCATCTCGACACCCGTCTTGCCGGTGACGCGCGCCAGCGCGGTGACCTTCAGGCCCGGCAAAGCATGGTCGGGCTCGATGTCGACGGAAACCTTGGTCAAAAGCAGCGGGTGGCAGAGCGGGATTAGTTCATGCGTCTTCTTCGCCGCCATGATACCGGCGATGCGCGCGGTGCCGAGCACATCGCCCTTCTTGGCGTTGCCGGCGAGGATCATCTTCAGCGTCTCGGGCTGCATCGCGACAAAGCCTTCGGCGATCGCCGTGCGCGTTGTTTCTTCCTTGTCGCCGACATCGACCATGTTGGCCTCGCCCTGCGCGCCGAGATGGGTAAGGCCTGATACCATCGTCAGATAGCCTCGGCCAAAGCCTTGCCTGTCAGAAGCAGGCACGTCGCCGCGGTGACGTCCTGTTGCCGCATCAGGCTCTCGCCGACAAGAAAAGTGCCGATGTCGCTCTTTTGCAGCCTGAGGCAGTCGTCATGCGAGAAAATACCACTCTCGCTGACCAGCAAGCGGTCGGCCGGCACCATTGTCGCCAGCCGCATGGAAGTGTCGAGGCTGGTCTCGAATGTACGCAGATTGCGGTTGTTGATGCCGATCAGTCGCGACGACAATTTTAGCGCGCGCTGCGTCTCGGTCTCGTCATGCACTTCGACCAGTGCATCCATGCCGAGTTCGAACGCCGTCGCCTCGAGTTCGCTCGCCAGGGCGTCGTCGACGCTGGCCATGATGATCAGGATGGCATCCGCGCCCCAGGCGCGGGCTTCGTAGACCTGATACGGATCGAACAGGAAATCCTTGCGCAGCGCCGGCAGCGCGACGGCGGCTCGCGCCCGGGTGAGAAATTCAGGCGCACCTTGGAAGGACGGTGCATCGGTCAGCACCGAAAGACAGGCAGCACCACCCTTGGCATAGGCCTGCGCCAGAGCCGGTGGATCGAAATCGGCACGGATCAGACCCTTGGAGGGGCTCGCTTTCTTGATCTCGGCGATCAGCGCGAAGGCGCCGGATTTGCGCTTCGCTTCCAGTGCGGCAAGAAAACCGCGCGGTGCGTCGGCATCTTTTGCCCGGACCTTGATTTCGGCCAACGGCACGCGTGCCTTTGCCGCCGCGATCTCGTCGCGCTTGTAGGCCTCGATCTTGCGAAGAATGTCAGACACGCTCTATCCGTTATCCGTTCGAAATCTCGACCAGCCTGTCGAGCACTTGCAGGGCACGGCCGCTATCGATGGCTTGCGCCGCCGCCGCGATGCCGTCGCCAAGCGTCGTCGCCTTGCCGGCCACAACCAGTCCGGCACCGGCGTTCATCAGCACGGTGTCGCGATAGGCGCCGGCGCCGCCGCCCAGCATATCGCGCAAGGCCTTGGCGTTGTAGTCCGCATCGCCGCCGCGCAACTCATCCTTGCTATGGCGCGCCAGCCCAACCGCTTCAGGGGTCAGCGTGAAGCTGCGGATTTCGCCGCCGATCAGTTCGGCGACCTGCGTCTCGCCGGTGGTGGTGATCTCGTCATAGCCGTCGCCATGGGCGACCCAGACATGCTCGGCACCCAGCGCCTTCAGTGTCTCGGCAACCGGCAGGATCCATTCCGGCAGGAACACACCGACCAGCTGCCGCTTGACGCCGGCCGGATTGGAGAGCGGCCCGAGCAGGTTGAATATGGTGCGGGTGCCGAGTTCGACGCGGGTCGGGCCGACATGCTTCATCGCAGGATGATGCGCGGGCGCGAACATGAAGCCAACGCCTGCCTCGTGGATGCAGCGGCCGATGAATTCGGGCGAGATGTCGATCTTGACGCCGAGCGCAACCAGCACGTCGGCTGCCCCCGTCAGCGACGACAGGCCGCGATTGCCGTGTTTGGCAACCGGCACGCCGCTGCCGGCAACGACGAAGGCCGATGCCGTCGAAATGTTGACGCTGTGAGAATTGTCGCCGCCGGTGCCGACGATGTCGACGGCATCGGTGGGCGCGTCGACGTGCAGCATCTTGGCCCGCATGGTTGCGACGGCGCCGGAAATCTCGCTCACCGTCTCGCCGCGCACGCGCAGCGCCATCAGGAAACCGCCGATCTGGCCGGGGGTCGCGTCACCCGACATGATGATGTCGAAGGCCTCGCGCGCTTCCTCAAAGGAAAGCGCGCTACCGGTCGCGATCTTGGCGATATGGGTTTTCAGCGCGCTCATCTTGTCGAGGCTTGGGCGACGGCGGCCTGGTCGATGCGAACGTCGTACTGTGTCTGCAACTGTGCCACCAATTGGTCGAGCAGATCATCCGACATGCCGGAGGTGAAGGATTTTTGTGCGTCATCCGGCACCGAGCTGGCATCGGCTCCGGCGGGCTCGAACACTTCGGTGACCTTGTACAGGATCTGCCCGTCGCCGGTCGGCGAGGGGATCAGGCCGGTGCCGCCTTCGCCAACGCCGAACATCGCTGCCGCACCCTCCTTACCGAAGTCGACGTCGTCAGCCTCACGCTTGACACCGCGCTTGGTCTGCTTTTCGAGCTTCAGTTCGCTGGCGATGACATCGAGCGTTGCGCCGGCCTTGAGCCGCTTTTCCAGCTCGTCAGCCTTGGCGGCCAGCCGCTTGCTTATTTCCGCCGCGGTCCAGTCGGTGACGGCTTTCTGACGAACCTCATCCAGCGTGCGGTCGCGAGCCGGCGTGATGGACGCCACCTCATAGAAGACGAAGCCGTTGTCGGCTGTGGTCAAGGCATCGTTTTCCGTGTTGGGTTCGGCGTCGAAGACCGCTTTGATCAGCTCCGGCGATTGCGGCAGGTCCTTGACGATGCTTGCATCTGGCCGCAGCCCACTGCGATCGATGGCGTCGATGGTGACGACCTTCAGCTTCAGCTTGGCCGCGGCCTCTGCCAGCGAACTGCCGGCGGCGCGGGTGTCATCGTAATTGTCGCGCACGTCCAGAAGGATGCGGCTTGCCTCGCCCAGCGCCAGATCCTTGCGGATCTGATCGGACACCTCGGCCAGTGGCTTCACCACCTCGGGCTTGATCTCGGTGACGCGCAGCAGCACCGGACCGAAGGCGCCTTGCACGACCTGGCTGACTTCATTGGCGTTGAGCGAAAAGGCCGCGTCGGCGACCGCCTTGTCGGCGATCTTGTCCTTGGCAAGCGTGCCGAGCAGCGTGTCGGCCGGGGTCTTGCCTTCCGCTGTGACCAGCTTGTCGAAAGTAGCGCCGGCCTTGAGCGAATCGAGTGCGGCCTTGGCCGCATCCGACGTCTTGAATACAAGCTGCTCGACGGTGCGCAGTTCCGGCGTGGTGTAACGCGCCTTGTTCTTGTTGTAGTCGTCGCTGACCTGGCTGTCGGTGACGGCGGTCGTGTCCATGATGTCGACGGGTTCAAGGCGGACATAGGAGAATTTGCGGTATTCGGGTGCCGCATATGTCTTCTTGTTGGCTTCGAAATAGGCCAAGAGCACGCTATCGGACGGTGCCGCGATCGGTTCGACCAGTGCCTTGGGCAGCGTCAAATAGTCGATGGTGCGGTCCTCGCCGCGATAGAGCGCAACCGCCTTGAAGAAAGTGTCCGGAGCCTTGAGGCCATCCGAGACAGCCTCGACGATCTGCTGGCGCACCGCCACCTGGGCACGGTTCTTCAGATAGTCCTCGGGCCGCATGCCAATCTGCTGCAGCATGTATTCGAATGTTCTGCGGTCGAACTGGCCGCCCGGGCCCTTGAATGCCGGGTCTTCGCGCGTCAACTCGGCCAACCGGTCCTTGGAAAGTCCGAGGCCCAGCTTGCGGGCCTGTTCGTCGAGAACGGCGCCCGAGACGAGTTGCGCCAGCACCTGGTTGTCGACACCGAGTGCCTTTGCCTGTTCGTGGCTGAGACGCTGGCCGAACTGCTGCGACATGACAGCGAGTTGGCGATCATAGGCGAGACGGTATTCGTTGATCGACACTTTGGTGCCGCCGGCGGCAATGACCGAATCATGGCCGGCCAAACCGCCCATCAGCCGTCCGGAAACGCCCCAGACCAAAAAGCTGAGCACCAGTAGCACCAACAGCCCTTTCGCGACCCAGGTGCCTGCCGCGCTTCTCAATATACCAAGCATTTTTACTTCCGATTTATGCGCATTTTCGCATGCGCCGAGTCTGAAACAAGCGCAATAGCGCCCTTCCGGCCCACTGTCGATTGCTTTGTGGCCTGATTTTGGTAGTGAGGGCCAGAGCCCCGATATCATCCGGAGAAGCAAACCCATGACGCCAGGAATTCGCCCGCTCGTCGCCGGTAACTGGAAAATGAACGGCACCAGCGCCTCCCTCAACGAGCTCCGGATGATCGGCAACGGTTTCATGAGCGGACTTGACGCGGAGACCGAAGCGCTGGTTTGCGTTCCCGCAACCCTGCTTGCCCACGCTGCGGAGATCCTGTCACGCACGCCGGTGCATGCCGGCGGTGAGGATTGCCATACCAAGGAGAGCGGCGCCTACACCGGCTGCATCTCGGCGGAAATGCTCAGGGATGCCGGTGCGAGCCATGTCATCGTCGGCCATTCCGAATGCCGCGAGCAACGCGGCGAGGATGACGCCACAGTCCAGGCCAAGGCATCCGCCGCATGGCGTGCCGGGCTTGTTGCCATCATTTGCATTGGCGAGACGCAGCGGCAGCGCGAAGCGGGCGCGACGCTGGACGTGCTGTCGCGGCAGGTCGACGGCTCGGTGCCGCCAAGCGCCACACCGTCCAACACCATCATTGCTTATGAGCCGGTATGGGCGATTGGCACCGGCCTGACGCCGACCGCCGCCGATGTGGCCGAAGCACACGCGCATATTCGCGAAAAGCTGTCGGAAAAGCTCGGCGGCTTTGCGGCCAAGGTGCGCATTCTCTATGGCGGCTCGGTCAAGCCTTCCAACGCGGTCGAATTGCTCGGCGTCAGGAATGTCGACGGGGCGCTGGTCGGCGGCGCCAGCCTGAAAGCGGCGGATTTCCTAGCTATTGCCGAGGCCTATCGCAATATTGCTTGAAGACATTCGCCACGCCGGACAGGGCTTCCGGTGCCTGAAATCGTTGCAAAGGACGGGTTGCTTCCCATATTCCGGCCACGGGCTTGGAAATGCCGTCAAAGCATTGTATTGAGCCGCCTCCAATTCACCGGTCGTGTCCGCGGCCGGGCAAGGCCTTGCCAGGATAAACTATGGAAACCGTACTGATCGTCATCCATCTCATGGTTGTGCTCGCCCTTGTCGGCGTGGTGCTGCTGCAGCGCTCCGAAGGCGGCGGCCTCGGCATCGGTGGCGGCTCCGGCTTCATGACCGCGCGTGGCGCTGCCAATGCGCTGACGCGTGCGACGGCGATCCTGGCGGCCGCCTTCTTCGCCACCTCCTTGACCCTGTCGATCGTCGCCCGCTACGGCGAGAAGCCGATCGACATCCTCGACCGCGTGCCGGCGACATCGGACGGTGCAGGCAAAGGCGTGCTCAACCAGTTACCCGGCACGACCACCCCGGCGCCCGCAGGCACCACCACGCCGACGCCGCCGTCAGGCAACGATGCCGCGGCTCCGGCGACCGCGCCGGCCACGGCGCCTGCCGCCGGTTCGACGCCGCCGGCAACCAATGGCGCCGCTCCCGCCGCGCCGGCGGCCCCGCAGGTTCCAAACCAGTAGTCTTCGGCGGCTGAAGCCGCGATCTGTGCTCGTTTGAACACAGTCGCGGCAAATGCAGCGAGATCACAAAGATTCGACTGGGTGAGGTACGACCTCACGCTTGAGGCCCCCGCGCTTATTCGACTATAGATTGCGCGCGGCACTTCCGGCGCCCTTGGGGGGCGCTGGGCGACGCCGTGGGCAACAAGCATAGAACGATCGGATCTTCGCCATGCAGCTTCGCAGCTTCATTTTCCTGGGACTTTGTGCCGCAATCGGCATCAGTTCCCCCGCTTTCGCTGGCGTTCCAGCCAATATGGCCGCACAGCCTTCGGTTGAAACAACCTCCGCCATCAACGTCGCCGTCAAAAGTGACGCGTCGCAATTGAAGCTTCTCAAGAAGAAGAAAAACCCGACGCCCGACGACCTCGCCCAGATCAAGAAGATCGAGGCCAAGATCGTTGCCGACAAGGAGGCCGCCAAAGCCAAGGCGCTCGAAGCCAGGAAACTGGCGATGCGCGAGGCGGCCAAGGCCAAGGCCGACGCTGAACGGCAGGCGTTCCTTGCCAAGAAGGGCAAGAGCGCGCCGGCAACCGAGGTGGCCGATGCCAAGCCGGCCAAGAAGCAGGTTGCCAAGATCATCGAACCGATCGCGCCGATCCAATCGGCAGAGCCGCTTCCGGCAGAGGCGATGAACGTCGCCTTGACCGGCAACAATGGCGAGCTGCGCAGCGAGGTCATCGGCCAGAAGCAGCCGAGCAACGGTGGTCTGTTCGCCGGTCTCTTCGGCGGGACCTCGTCCGGGTCTTCGATAAGCTATCTCCCTGAGACACGGGCTCTCGACCAGGTGCTCGCCAAGAGGGAAGCCAAGAAGCAGTTCAAGGTGAAGCCGGAATTCGTGCCGCAGGACGTGGAATTCAGCGGTTACGATGCGGGAACCATCGTCATCGACACCAGTGCGCGGCGCCTCTACCTCGTCGAATCGTCCTCCACCGCCCGCCGCTACGCCATTGCGGTCGGCCGCGAGGGTCTGCAGTACAAGGGTACGGTTGCGGTCGGCGACAAGCAGGAATGGCCGCGCTGGATCCCGACGCTGGACATGCAGAAGCGTGAGCCGAAGCATTATGGCCAGTACAAGGACGGCATGCCCGGCGGTGGCCAGAACCCGCTCGGCGCCCGCGCCATCTACCTCTATGACGGCAAGAAGGACACGCATCTGCGTATCCACGGCACAATCGCGCCGCAGTCGATCGGAACCAGCGCCTCGAATGGCTGCTTCCGCATGATCAACGAGCACGTCATGGACCTCTACAGCCGCGTCAGGGTTGGCACCAAGGTCGTTATCATCTGACGTTTTCGTCATCCTGCCGAAAGGGCCGGCTCAGCCGGCCCTTTTGTTTTGCCCTGTTCACGATCCGAGCGCCTTCTTGGGAAAAAACCTTCGCGGTGGTTTTTTCTCTGGCGGAATCAATCCGGCCGCGTTAAGCGATGACTCCCATGGCGCGATATGTATTCATCACAGGCGGCGTGGTTTCCTCACTTGGAAAAGGCATAGCCGCAGCGGCCCTTGGGGCTCTCCTGCAGGCGCGAGGCTATCGCGCACGCATCAAAAAACTCGACCCCTACCTCAATGTCGATCCGGGCACGATGTCGCCGTACCAGCATGGCGAGGTTTTCGTCACTGATGATGGCGCGGAAACCGATCTCGATCTTGGCCATTACGAGCGCTTCACCGGCCGCTCCGCCAATCAGCAGGACAACATCACCACCGGCCGCATCTACAAGAACATCATCGAGCGTGAGCGGCGCGGCGATTATCTCGGCGCAACCGTGCAGGTCATTCCGCACGTCACCGACGAGATCAAGAATTTCGTCCTCAACGGCAATGACGACTATGATTTCGTGCTTTGCGAGATCGGCGGCACGGTCGGCGACATCGAGGCGATGCCGTTCCTGGAAGCGATACGCCAGCTCGGCAACGACCTGCCGCGCAACAACGCCGTCTACGTGCATCTGACGCTGATGCCCTACATCCCGACGGCCGGCGAGCTGAAGACCAAGCCGACCCAGCATTCGGTCAAGGAACTGCGCGGCATCGGCATCGCGCCCGACATCCTGCTGGTCCGTGCCGACCGCGCCATTCCCAAGGAAGAGCGCAGAAAACTGTCGCTGTTTTGCAATGTGCGCGAAAGTGCCGTGATCCAGGCGCTCGACGTGCCGCATATCTACGATGTGCCGATGGCATACCATAGGGAAGGGCTCGACTCGGAAGTGCTGGCCGCCTTCGGCATCGATCCGGCGCCGAAGCCGCGCATGGAGCCCTGGCAGGCGGTGTCCAACCGCATCCACAACCCGGAAGGCGAAGTGACCATCGCCGTGGTCGGCAAATATACCGGCCTCAAGGATGCCTACAAATCGCTGATCGAGGCGCTCTCGCATGGCGGCCTGGCCAACCACGTCAAGGTCAAGCTCGACTGGATCGAATCGGAGATCTTCGAAAAGGAGGATCCGACGCCATGGCTGGAAAAGGTGCATGGCATCCTGGTTCCCGGCGGCTTTGGCGAGCGCGGTGCCGAAGGCAAGATCCTGGCGGCGAAGTTCGCGCGCGAGCGCAAGGTGCCGTATTTCGGCATCTGCTTCGGCATGCAGATGGCTTGCATCGAGGCCGCGCGGTCGCTGGCCGGCGTCGAGCATGCGTCTTCGACCGAGTTTGGTCCGACCGAGGAACCGGTCGTCGGCCTGATGACCGAATGGCTGAAAGGCAACATGCTGGAGAAGCGCCGCGAAACCGGCGATCTCGGCGGCACGATGCGGCTCGGCGCCTATCAAGCCGAACTCGCCAAGGGCTCCAAGATCGCCGAGATTTACGGCGACACACAGATTTTCGAGCGCCATCGCCACCGCTACGAGGTCAATGTCGACTACAAGGAGCGGCTCGAAGATTGCGGCCTGGTGTTTGCCGGCATGTCGCCCGACGGCGTGCTGCCGGAGACGGTCGAGTATCCAGACCACCCCTGGTTCATCGGCGTGCAATATCATCCGGAACTGAAAAGCCGGCCGCTCGACCCGCATCCGCTGTTCGCCAGTTTCATCGAGGCGGCGGTGGAGCAGAGCCGGTTGGTGTAGCGATCAGGTCGGGCGGCAATGCAGACCTATGTCGCGCTGCTTTACAGCATCATCCTGGGCGAGGGCCGCCGGGTCGTCATGGCCGACCTCAAGGCTATGGCCGAAGAGCTCGGGCTGAACAACCCGCGCACGCTGGTGTCGACGGGCAATCTGGTCTTCGAGGCACCGGCAACTGATATCGCCGACCTCGAACGGTGGTTGGAGGCAGCCTTTGAAAAAACCTTCGGCCGCCATGTCGATATCCTCGTGCGCGGTGCCCAGGACTGGCTGAAGCTTGCCGCCGGCAATCCGTTCCCGGCCGATTCGGCTAAAGCAGGCGATCAGGTGGCCGTACGGGTGATGCGCAAGCCTGCGCCCGTGGAGGCCGTGAAGGGGCTCCAAGCCTATGCCGGCGAGGATGAAAAAGTGACTTCGGTCGGCGGCGACATCTGGGTCGTATTTTCACGCGAGAGGACAAGCTCGCGGCTGCTCGCGGCAATGAATCACAAGCGCATGGGCACGGGCACGTCGCGCAACTGGAACACAGTGCGCAGATTGGCCGAGATGCTCGGGTAGTTCGGGGCGGCTTTGCGCCGCCCCGAATGACGCCCGTCAGGCTTTCGCGGTCCTGGCGCCGGCGCCTAAAGCGGCGGTGCGTAGCACGTAGTAGATGATGCCGGCGATCGCCACGCCGAAGAACCAGCCATAGACGCCCCACCAGGACGGCAGCCAGTTGGTGAAGTTGGGCAGGATCGACGAGAAGATGGCGCCGATGCCGGCGGCGATGAATGCATTGACGTGCCAGCCGCCCTGGAAACGGAACTCGCCGTCTTCGCGGTAAAGCGCCTCAACGTCGATCTCACCCTTCCGGATCAGGTAGTAGTCGACCATCATCACCCCGAAGATCGGCCCCATCGTCGCGCCGATGATGTTGACGAAGGAAGCGGCACTGCCTTCCCATGGCGCGAAGGGATAGAGCAGCAGGGCAATGACGGCCGCGATATAGCCGCCCTTCTTGAAGTCGATCTGCCTGGGGAAGACGTTGGAGAAGTCGAAGGCCGGCGAGACGAAATTGGCGACCACGTTGATGCCCAGGGTCGCAACCGCAAAGGTCAGGGCTGCGAGCGCCGCCAGGAACCAGCTGTCGAATTTCGCCGAGATCTGGTCGGGATGCAGCAGCACCTCGCCATAGACGTCAAAGGCGGCAATGGTGGTGACGCCGGCGACCAGCGAGAACAGGATGAGGTTGATCGGCAGGCCCCAGATGTTGCCCTTGCGCAGCGATGCCTTGTCCGGCGCGTAACGGGCGAAATCGCAGAAGTTGAGATAGAGCGCCGAGAAATAGGTGACCCAGATTGCTGCCACCGCAAACAGCGAAGTCCACGAGCCGGGCGTGCCGGGCACGCCCGCGTCCTTCGTCTTGTCCAGCAACACGTCCATCGGGATGTCGCTGGTGAAGGCAAATCTCCCGGATTTGACGCAGAGATAGATCGCCAGGATCAGCATCATCACCCACACTGCGGGGCCGGCCCAGTCCTGGAAGCGGCGCACCGTTTCCATGCCGTTCTGGATGATCAGCAGTTGCAGCCCCCAGATGACCACGAAGCAGATCACCTCCAGGCCGGTATGGCCGAGGAAATGCGTGCTGGCGTTGAAATCGGCGAACCACTGCGTGCGGATCAGCAGCGCCACGATCGCGCCCGAGGCGGCGGCCGTCTGCGCGCCGTACCAGAAGCAGGCGACGATGGCGCGCACCAGTGCCGGTATGTTGGCGCCCCAGATGCCGAAAGAGGCGCGGGCAAGCACGGGGTAGGGCACGCCCGTCTTCACGCCGGCATAGCCGACCATGTTCATCAGCACATAGATGATCAGCGATCCGATGCCTATGGCGATGATGAAATTGACGAAGCCGCCGCAAAACAGGAACAGACTGGCGGCAAGATAGTAGCCCCAAAGGCTGTGGACGTCCGATGTCCAGACGTTGAAGATCGAGAATGGTCCCCAGTTTCGCACTTTGGCCGGAGCCAGATCCTCGTTGTACAGATCAGGTGAAGCACCCTGTATCGTCATGGCAATGTTCCCCTTTTGCAGCACGCGCCCTCACGCGTTGGCCGCGTGCAGGTTAAGCCTGCCGCAGGGGAACCGACAAGCAACCTATTTGCCGGCTTTGGCCTTAAAGATATTCAATGAGAACTGCGATTATCGATGCAAGGCGATGGTGGGTCATCGCTGAACCCGGCACGGATGATTCGAAGTTCGACACCAGGATTTCAATCTGAAGCGGTGGCTGCCGACACCTTCGGTAGGGGGCCATCTAAGCGATGGCCATCACCTGCTTGTGGTCCGCGACTTCGGCGAGCAGCCAATCCTGAAACAGGCCGGTGCCTGGTTTGTTGCCGATGCTGCGACGCTGATGCAGGTAAATGCCGGCCGGATAGGTGTGACGGACATGGAACGGCGCGACCAGTTTGCCTTGCTGTAGAAAATCTTGCGCCATGATCGTGTCCGCAAGCGCTATTCCGGCGCCATTGATCGCTTCGCGCATGATCAGGGTGCAATCATCCAGTGTCGTGCTGGATTTTGGCGTCGTTTCCAGAACGCCTTCCTGCTCCAGCCAACGCTTCCATCTCATGGTTTCGCATTCATGGATCAGATGATGATTGACCAGATCGGCCGGCGATCGCAGCGGCACAGGCCCCTCCAAAAGCGAAGGCGCACAGACGGGGGTCAAAAGCAGCGGGATCAGCAGCGTCAAAGCCGGGCCGGCCTTGTAGACGAACTCGTCGATAATGGCCAAATCGAAGTTGGCGCGCTTGCCTGAAGTGGAGATCTCCAGATCCACCGACGGATGCAATCGGCGAAAGTTCGGCAACCGGTCCGCCAGCCAAAGGTTCAGAACGGTGGGCACGCACAAGACCCGGACCCGTTGGATCTTGCCGTGGCGCGACCCCTCGGACAGGCTGACGTCATCGGTGGCGCGCCAGATGGCTTCGAACGCCTCCGAGAGGCTGCGCGCATAGTAGGAGCCCCTGATGGTTGGCGTTATCTGGCGAAAACCGCGTTCGAACAGGTCCTGGCCAAGATTTCGTTCAAGCGCGCGGATGTGGCGGCTGACAGCCGAGGGTGTCAGATGCAGTTCTTCCGCCGCGTCCTTTACGCTGCCGAGGCGAGCGGCGGCCTCGAAAGCGCGCATGCCATTGAGTGAGGGAAGGGCCATTGGCCGATCATGAATTGTCAGTTGAGTTTTTGTCAATCGACATGGGCAGAATTCGCGTTTGATCGCCTGCCCCGTTAGGGGATACCCAGAAGACAAGAGCAATTAAGTCGTCTCAAGAAAGCGACTGTTTGGGGACCGGCATTATACCACGAACGGCGGAGACCGGCTTGACCAGTCTCCACCGGGGCGAGCGAAGCGTTGCTCGCTACCGGCTGGTGTTGCCGCAATTGGAGAGAGCGCCAGCCTATGCCTCAATCGCCAGCGCCGGTTTTCGAGACCGCGCACGAGATTTCCGCCGAAGCCTCTGTCGTCGTGATTTTGCAAACTGCCCACACGGGCTTTGGCCCGCGGGCAGTCGCCATGGATGCCGAGATGAGCGGGATTCTCTCTCGCGCCTGCTCCGACCCGGCCGCCTTGGCCGAATCCGGCACCTGCATCGATCTTATTGCTCCTCAGGCCGTATCGACCAAGCGCGTGGTCGTCCTGGCCTTGGGCAAAGCTGAAACGGTAACCGCCCTGTCGTTGGCACGCGCCGGCGGTCTGCTTGCCGCGCATCTGGAGGGCAAGGGAGAATGCGCGGCCACGCTGGTCCTGGACCCCATCGCCGGCGTTGACCTGCCCGGAGCCGAAATCCTGGCGCGTGTCGCGCTCGGCATGCGGCTACGCCGCTATCGTTTCGACATGCGCAACCGGCGGCAAGGAGCAGGAGCGGATCGAACCTTGCGGGTGAAATTGGTCGGGGCCGGCGGCCCGGATCTGACCGCGGCGCTGGCGCGGATCAATGCCATCGCCGACGGCGTGGAATATGCACGCACCCTGGTCAACCTGCCGCCGAACCATCTCCATCCCGACAATTTCCACGATCATCTGGAGCCGCTGCGTGAAGCCGGCATCGACATCGAAATGCTCGATGCCGCGCAACTGAAGGAGCTCGGCATGAACGCGCTTCTTGCTGTTGGATCGGGCTCGGCGCGCCCGCCCCGGGTCGCTGTCCTGCGTTACCGGGGCAAGGGTGCGCCCGCTCAACCACTCGCTTTCGTCGGCAAGGGCGTCTGCTTCGATTCGGGAGGCCTCTGCATCAAGGGCGGAGCGCAAATGTTCGACATGAAAGCCGACATGGGCGGAGCGGCCGCTGTGGTCGGCCTGCTGATCGCGCTCGCCCGGCAAGGCAGCCCGGTACATGTTGTCGGTGTTCTCGGCATCGCCGAGAACATGCCATCCGGCACCGCGCTCAAACCGCGCGACATCATCACGACGGCGTCCGGACAGACCGTGGAAGTGTTCGACACGGATGCGGAAGGACGCCTGCTTCTGGCCGACTGCCTCCACTATGCAGCCACGCGCTTCAACCCTTCGGTGATCGTCGATCTGGCGACGCTGACCTATTCGGTGACGCGTGGCCTGGGGTCGATATTCGCCGGCCTGTTCAGCACCGACGATGCCATCGCGTCACAGATGATCGCGGCCGGAGAAGCGGTCGGCGAACGGTTCTGGCGGCTGCCGCTCGACCGGGCCTATGATGAGGGTCTGCAATCGCCGTTCGCGGACCTGCGGCATCATGCCAAGGACATGGAAGACGGCGACGCTCCCTATGCGGCGGCCTTCCTGCGTCACTTCACTGAAGACCGCCCCTGGGTGCATCTCGACATCGCCAGCAAGGAACTGACCGACACCGATCGGCCTCTGGGCAGGCAAGGCGCCACGGCATTTGGCGTGCAGATGCTGGAAGAGTGGGTGCAGGTCAGCCGAAACATGAGTTAGGCGCCCGCAGTCACGGACAAATACAAGATGCCTTCAACCGCACTGGGAACTGGGATGTCATCTGAGATCATCGGCATGGAAGGACGGGCCGCTTTCGGGGCCCACGAGACCTGGTATCGGGTCAGTGGCGAACTCGGTGGCGAAAAGGCGCCGGTGGTGATCCTGCATGGCGGCCCGGGCGTCGCCCACAATTATGTCGATGCCTACAAGCTTCTTGCGCGCAGGGATCGCGCCATCATTCATTATGACCAGTTGGGCTGCGGCAATTCCACCTTACTGCCTGAGAAGGGCGCCGATTTCTGGACACCTGGGCTGTTCATCGACGAGCTTGAAAACCTGGTCGACCATCTCGGCATTCGGGCGGGCTTCCACGTGCTCGGCCAGAGCTGGGGCGGCATGCTGGGCGCCGAATATGCCGTGACGCGGCCGAAGGGTCTGAAATCGCTGACCATTGCCAACTCACCGGCGTCCATGAAACTGTGGGTCGAAGAGGCCAACCGGTTGCGTGCGGATCTGCCCGCCGATGTGCAGGAGACTCTGACCCGGCACGAGCAGGCCGGCACGACGGACGATGCGGCGTACCAGGCGGCGACGATGGTGTTCTACGAGCGGCATGTCTGCCGGGTCGTGCCTTTCCCGCCCGAAGTCACGGAAAGTTTCGCCCAGGTCGTGCGCAATCCGACCGTCTATAATCTGATGAATGGGCCGAACGAGTTCCATGTCATCGGAACGCTGAAGAACTGGAGCATCGTCGAGCGCCTGCCGGCCATCGATGTTCCCACACTGATCATCTCCGGACGTCACGACGAGGCCACGCCCGCGACCGTGCAGCCCTACAAGGACGGCATCAAGGGGTCTCGCTGGGAGATATTCGAGCATTCCAGCCACATGCCGCATGTCGAAGAGCAAGATGCGTGCATGCGGGTGGTGGGAGACTTCCTGGACCACAACGATAACTGAAAAAAAGGGGAATGAAGACATGAAGAAACTGCTTCTGGCGGCAACAGCCGCGGCATTGCTGGCCGGTACATGGCTGGCCCCGGCACAGGCCGAATATCTCAAGGAGCACCGAGGCGGCACCATCCGCCTGCTGGCCCGCTCCGCGGCCGGAACGCTCGATCCGCACATCAATTACACGGACCAGGGCTGGCAGATGTACCAGCCGATCTATGACGGCCTGGTGGCCTTCCGCAAGGCCGAGGGCATGGACGGCTTCACCATCGTTCCCGATCTGGCCGAGGCCCTGCCGCAGGTCAGCAATGACGGTAAGACCTTCACCTTCAAGCTGCGCAAGGGCATCAAGTTCTCCAGCGGCCAGGATCTTGGCGTGAAGGACGTCGTCGCTTCCTTCCAGCGCATCTTCAAGGTTTCCGGACCCACCTCCGGCACGTTCTATGCTGGCATCGTCGGCGCGGACAAATGCCTGGCCGACACCAAGAGCTGCACGCTGGAAGGCGGCGTTGTCGGCGACGAAGCGGCCGGCACCATCACCATCAACATCACCAAGCCGGATGCCGAGCTGCTCTACAAGCTTGCCTTGCCGCATGCCGTGGTCCTGCCGGCGGACACGCCCGCCGAAGACATGGGTTCCAAGCCCATTCCCAGCACCGGCGCGTACATGATCTCCGCCTTCGACCCCAATAAGGGCATGACGGTTTCCCGCAACCCCAATTTCAAGCAGTGGAGCGAAGAAGCCCAGCCGGACGGCTATCCGGATGTCGTCCAATATGATTTCGGCCTGTCCGAAGAGGCAGCCGTCACCGCGATCCAGAACGGCGAAGCGGACTGGATGTTCGACGCTCTGCCGAGCGACCGCCTCGGCGAACTCGGCAGCAAATCCATGGACCAGTTGCACATCTCGCCGCTTTCGGCGTGGTGGTACGCGCCGCTGAACAACCGTCTCGCGCCCTTCGACAATGAAAAAGCGCGCCAGGCCGTTGCCTATGCGATCGACCGCAACACGCTGGTCAAGCTGTTCGGTGGCAAGGTGTTGGCCTCGCCGGTCTGCCAGGTCCTGCCGCCGGACTTCCCCGGCCATGAAGACTATTGCCCCTTCACCAAGAATCCGGGCGCCAAATGGTCGGCCGGAGACCTCGACAAGGCAAAGCAGCTCGTCGAGGACTCCGGCACCAAGGGCCAGAAGGTGACGATCATCGTCGAGGACACCGCCATTTCGCGGTCCATCGGCGTCTATCTGCAGAGCGTGCTGACCAGCATCGGCTATGTCGCCGACGTCAAGCCGATCTCGTCGAACATCCAGTTTACCTACATCCAGAACACCAACAACAAGGTGCAGATGTCCGTCACCCAGTGGTACAAGGACTATCCTGCGGCCTCGGATTTCCTGAACATCCTGTTCAGCTGCGCCTCCTTCCGTGAAGGCTCGGACGCCTCGATCAACATCGCCGGCTTCTGCGACAAGGAAATCGACGCCAAGATGCAAAAAGCATTGGACCTCGGCGTCACCGACCAGAAAGCCGCCGAGAAAATGTGGGCTGAAATCGACAGGCAAGTCACCGACAAGGCACCCGCCGTTGGCCTCTTCACGCCGAAGCGGCTTGACTTTGTCAGCAAACGTCTCGGCAATTTCAAGTTCAACCGGCAGTTCAACTGGATGATCACCCAATCCTGGGTACAGTAATGGCCTGGGTGCAGTAACGAACCGCGGAGGGGCACGTCCGTGTCGAACGTAGCTGTCGCCGCGCCGCGCAAGACGCGAGGGCCCTGGGCCGTCGCGTTTGCGAAGCTGGCAAGGGACAGGGCTGCCATGGCGTCGCTGGCCGTGTTCCTCCTCATCGTGCTTGCCTGCCTCAGTGCGCCTCTTTATGCAAAATGGGCAGGCGTGGACCCCTTCGCCTCGACGCTCGACGCCGTCATCCAGATCGACGGTGCCGACGTTCCAGTGATGGAACAATCGACGGAAGGGCTCGGGCTTGGCTACACACCGCTCGGCCCGACCTGGCGGCTGGGCAATTATTTCCTCGGCGCCGACAGCCAGGGGCGCGATGTCATGGCCAGGATGCTCTATGGCGGGCTGAGCTCGTTGCTGATCTCCGGAGCAGCCACCATCTTCACCCTGATCCTGGGCACGGCGGCGGGATTGATCGCCGGCTATTTCGGCGGCGTCACCGACACGGTGCTATCGCGGTTCCTCGACATACTGTGGGCGTTCCCGATCTATCTGCTGGCGATTTCGCTCTCCATCGTCACCATCGCGCATGGCATCACGATCGGACCGATCCAGATCGAGTCCGGCAGTCTGTGGCTGCCTGTCATCATCATCGGCATCGTCTACGTGCCCTATGTGGCCCGCCCAATCCGCGGGCAGGTTCTGGCACTGCGTAAAAGCGAGTTCGTGCTGGCCGCGATCAATCTGGGCGTGCCGGGATGGCGCATCCTGTGGCGCGACATCCTGCCCAACGTTACCACCACGCTCATCGTCTTCGTGCCGCTGATGATGGCGCTGAACATGCTTACGGAATCGGCGCTTTCCTTCCTTTCGATCGGCGTGCAGCCGCCGGCCGCGAGCTGGGGCACCATCATCCAGGACGGACAGGCGCTGCTTTACACCAGGCCATTGGTGGCGCTGGTGCCGGGGCTGGCGATCGCGGTTTCCGTCATGGCGCTCAATGTCTTCGGCGACGGCCTGCGCGACGCGCTCGATCCGCGCTCCAAGGTTCGGCTGGGGCGCGACTGATGATCTACGCCATCCTGCGCCGTTTCGGCCAGATGCTGTTCGTGATGTTCGGCATCTCGGTCATCGTCTTCCTGATTTTCTTCGCAACGCCGGGCGCCGACCCGGCGGCGCGCATCGCCGGCCGCAATGCATCGCCCGAAGTGCTGGAGGCGGTACGCCACAGCTTCGGCTTCGACCGGCCGCTCTACGTGCAATATGTGACGATGATGGAGAAGATCTTCGTCACCGGCGACCTGACCTCCTTCGTCAATCGTGGCTGGAAGGTGGTGCCGGCGGTCATGGATTCCATCCCGGTCACACTCTCGCTGGTGTTCGGAGCGGCGATCCTGTGGGTGGTCGTCTCCATCATCATCGGCATCGCCGCCGCCGCCACGCGCGGCAGCTGGCTGGACAAGCTGCTGATGGCGCTGGGGCTGCTCGGTATTTCGATGCCGGTGTACTGGCTGGGCGAAGTGATGAACCTGATCACCCAGAGCCGCTACCACGACAGCTGGGCGTTCTCCTGGGTGCCACCGCTCGGCTACAAGAATTTCTCCGACGATCCGAAGGGCTGGTTTCTGACCCTGGTCATTCCCTGGATCACACTGTCCATTCTCTATATCGGCATTTACGGGCGCGTGCTGCGCGCGGCAATCATCGAATCGCTGCAGGAAGACTATATCCGCACGGCCCGGGCCAAGGGGCTGTCGGAAACCCGCATCCTGCTGCGCCATGCCTTGCGCACGTCGCTCATCGCCTTCGTCACTCTGTTCGGCCTGGATTTCGGCGCGCTGGTGGGAGGCTCGGCCTTGCTGACAGAGGTGGTGTTCGGGCTGCACGGCATCGGCAAGCTCACTTATGACGCTCTGCAGAATCTCGATCTGCCGATGATCATGGCGACGGTGATGTATGCGTCCATGTTCGTGGTTATCGCCAATGCGGTCGTAGATTTCGTCTACATCCTTCTCGATCCGCGCCTGAGGACATCATGATACTGTCGGTGCGCGACCTCAGAGTTTCCTTCCGCACAAATGATGGCCTGGTGCGGGCCATCGATGGCGTTTCCTTCGACCTCGAGGAGAGCGAGATCCTCGGTGTCGTCGGTGAGTCCGGTTCCGGCAAGACCGTGTCGCTGCTGGCCGTCATGGGTCTCATCACCGATCCCAACGCCACCATCGAAGGGTCGATCCGCTACAAGGGCCGCGAACTCGTGGGACTGCCCGCACGCGAACTCAGGCGGCTGCGCGGCAACGAGATCGCGATGATCTTCCAGGATCCGATGACCGCATTGACGCCTGTCTACACGATCGGCTGGCAGATCGCCGAACAGATCCGCGCGCATCGCAACATCAGCAAGTCCAAGGCGATGGAGCGCGTCGAGGAACTGCTGGCCGAGGTGAATTTTCCGAACCCGCACGAGGCGATGTCGCGCTACCCGCACCAACTGTCCGGAGGCATGCGTCAACGGGCGGTGATCGCAATGGCTTTGTCCTGCAATCCGGCGCTGCTGGTGGCTGACGAACCGACCACGGCGCTCGACGTCACCGTACAGGCCGGTATTCTCGATCTGGTGCGCAAGCTGCGCGCGACGCACAAGTCGGCGGTCGTCTTCATCACGCATGACATGGGCGTGGTCTCCGAACTCGCCGACCGGGTCATGGTCATGTATGCCGGCCGCGTGGTGGAGCGCGGCAGTCGCGCGGAGCTGTTTTCCGATCCGCGACACCCCTATACGCGCGCGCTGCTGGGTTCGATCCCGCCGCTGACCGGCGAAAAACCACGGCGCCTGCCGGCCATTCCCGGTTCGCCGCCATCATTGCTGCGACTGCCGCAGGGCTGTGCGTTCGGTCCGCGGTGTCCAGTTCACTACGAACCCTGCGAGGCCGGCAAGCCCGATCTCGGGAGCGGCACCCATGCCGCGGCATGCTTCAGGGTGGCACAGGCATGAGCGGACCGATGATCGACAAGAACCGCCCAATCCTCGAGACGCGTTCGCTGGGCAGGCGCTTTTCCATCGGCAGCCGCTTTTCTGCCGAGGGCAAGCGAACCGTCCATGCGGTCGACAATGTTTCCCTGACCGTGTGGCGCGGCGAGACGGTTGGGCTGGTCGGCGAATCCGGATGCGGCAAGTCCACGCTGGCGCGCTGTCTGGTGAGGCTCTACGACATATCGGACGGCGAGCTTCTGTTCGAAGGCAACGACATCACCTCGAAGTCGCTGTCTGAACTCAGGCCGCTGCGGCGGCGCCTGCAAATGGTTTTCCAGGATCCGTCGGCATCGCTCAATCCGCGCCGGCGCGTCGGCGACCTGGTGGCCGAGCCGCTGCGCATCCATGGCAGGCTCTCGTCGAGCGAGATCACCAAACGCGTGGCGGAACTGTTCGACCTTGTCGGCTTGCTGCCGGATCACGTCATGCGGTTTCCGCACGAATTTTCCGGCGGACAACGCCAGCGCGTCGGCATCGCGCGGGCTATTGCATTGAATCCGGACCTTGTGGTCCTGGACGAACCCGTCTCTGCGCTCGACGTGTCGGTGCAGGCGCAAATCGTCAACCTGCTCGCCGATCTGCAGGAGAAGCTCAACCTCACTTACATCTTCATCGCCCACGACCTGTCTGTGGTACGTCAGGTTTCAACCCGCATCGCGGTCATGTATCTCGGCTCGATCGTCGAAGAAGGGCCGGCGGAAGAAGTGTTTGCAGCACCAGCCCATCCCTATAGCCAGGCGCTGATCTCGGCGGTTCCCGTCGTGGAGACGACGCCCGGTGGGACGCGCAAGCGCATCATCCTCACCGGCGACGTACCGAGCCCGCTGAACCCTCCAACCGGCTGCCGTTTCCATCCCCGATGCCCGATCGCGGCGGAGCGCTGCCGTTCGGAGCGGCCGCAGTTACGGGAATACCGGCCCGGTCGCAAAGTCGCCTGCCACTTCCCCACGATGTAGGCGACACTCACCACCGCACGGGTGATCGCCTTCGCCTGACAGATTTCTAAAAAATTCCATTTTTGCCTGGAACCAACCGGCTATTGGCGCGTTTGGTGGGGTTCGATCGAGCGCATTGCGGTCGACCGGGAGGAAACGATGGATCAATTGCATTTCTTTTCGCCCGTGCGGATTTCGCGCGGGCAGGGACACCCTTTGGAAGAAATCGATAGTGTTGCCGAAGCCATGATGTTCTTGCGGAAATGGCCGACGGGACGGCGCGGTCCGGTTTATCAGTGCGCGCTGAATTGTTGCTCGGCCGCCTTGTCGGGCCAGATGTCGGCCGAGGAAGCAAGGAAAGCGTTCACCGGCTTTGCCCGCATCACGCGTCTTCTCGATGACGACATGGCGTTGCCGGTGCCCGGCGAAAGCAAGGCAAGCATACACGCGTTGCGGCGATAGGCTGTTGTCCTGACGGTCCCCACAAGGTCCCGCGCTGCAGCGGGCCGGGCTCTCGTTGTGCAATGCGCTCGGATGGCGCGTCGAAAGTTCGTCCTGTATGGCACACTTCACAGCGGACGGTCGTCGATCATGCTTACTTCAGTCACGAGCTTGCGGCGAAGCGCCATCGTGTAGTCGTCTGGCCCCTTCGGCGTCATGACGAAGGCCTGGGAACCGCCAATGACCGATTCTGCAAAATAGGATGCCAGAGGTTCGTCGGGACTCTCATCCTCCGTCGGGATGGCGATGGCATTGATCGTATATCCCTTGGCTATGGCGTTCGACCTGCTCGGTTGGACGGGAAGCCCGTCGTTGTTCTCGCCGTTGGAGGAGATATCGATGACTTTCTTGGCTGCCTTTCCCGGAAACTGGTCGAGCAGGAGACTGCCGATGTCGATAGCCGAGGAAACGGATGTTCCGCCTCGCCCTCTGCGGATGAAGCCGGTATCGCCTTTCCTGCTGATCACCGCAGCCGCCGCTTTGGCATCTTCCAGTCCGCAGATGCTTGTCCACGGCAGCACGATGCGCGCGTGTCCGGGGCTCGACCATTCAAAGTAGGCAATGCCGATGCAGCCAACGTAATTCCGGCTGATGGCGGCGATGATCTCTGGCGAGGTGAGTGCCGCGGCATGTCCCTCGCGTTGCATATCGGCGATCTTTGGATCGATTGACGACGAGAAATCGACCGCGAACACGATAGCGACGTCAACGTTCGCGGCATGGGCAGAGATCGCCCAAAACATCGAAGCTGCGACTATTCCTGTCACTCTCGAGATTGAACTGACCGGCGTCAGAATGCCCCAACCTTTCGTCCGTACCCGTTCACGAAAGGATAGGGGGCCGGCGTCCTGATGATATACACTGCCAAACATGTCATTCTCCATCTCGACATCCGGTCGTTTCAAAAAGCGAGCTCAACATGTGGAAATTTGGCGGGGCGCCTTGGCACCCACCCCGAACAGCAGCAGATCGGCCTTGGTCCACAAAAGATAACAGCCGAGCAAGGTCAGTGGCATGGCGAGTGCCGCGAAGGACCCGCCCGACCAGACCTCCGGCAGAGCTCGGCCGAGGGCGACGGTCGTCGCCAGCATTGCCGGCAACCGGCTGGCGAGCACCGCACTGCGGAACGGATCGGGCCAAGCGGCCGGCCACATCGGAATTGGCGTGCCGGGCCTGTGGAAGGTGCTGCCGAATTTGCCCAGGGCATGGAGCAGGCCAGAGGTCGCCGCAAGCAATGGATCGCCGAGCAGCAACAGGGCAATACCGAGTCCGATCGCACCCAGACCCGACAGGAAGTCGCCCAGACGGTTGAGGGTGGGATCGGGAGCATCCGGCCTTGCCCAGGCCCGGTGATAGGCCTCGCCGCCCCAGAAGAAGACCAGGGTGGTCAAGGTCAGCGCAACAGTGCCATGGCTGCCGGCGAAATATTCGATCACCGCCATGGTGACGCTGCTTCCCTCATGCAAGCCGACCGGCGCGGTAGCAATCTGGATCGCGAGACCGACAATGAGGCCGAGCGCGTTACCGCTGTTGTAATAGCCGCCCGGTCCCTTCATGCGGGCGCGAAGCGCCGAAACCAAATGTGCGATAGGAAGAAGGATCGTCCGCGCGTCCATCACTGCGCCCCCACGACAAGTCCTGCCGCCATCGGCAAGGCCACCGCCGCCTGGCTGATCGACGCCACTGGCCCCGTGTCGGGCGGCAGCCGGGGCCGGAATAGGTTTCGCATCACCGGCAAGGGTCATCACATTCCTCCACTGGACCTGAATTGTTGGGGTGACGATCGCCTGCCCAATTTGCGGCGGCAGCTGCAAAGGCAGGGGCCCCGTCGGAGGGTTGAACCGAAGCGGTTCGCAAGGACGTGCGTGCCTGCGGCGCTCGGTTCGACAGTGCCACGGACAGGATCGCACCCAGAATGATGGCGGCACCCAATGCGCTCGCGGACGAGCTCCGCTCGCCGAGAAAGATCGCCGCGCCCAGCGCCCCGAAAACGCTTTCTGCGCTGACGATCACGGCGGCGTGGCTGGCCGGCGTAAAGCGGAGGGCAACCGTCTGTATGCCGAAGGCAATCGCAGTGGAGAACACGCCGAGGATCGCCAGTTCCGGGCCGGCTGCGAATGCGGCGGCCAACGACAGATTGCCTTGCATTGCGCCGAGCGGCAGGGCGAAGGCTGCGGCGCCGAAGAACTGTGTCGCGGCTGCGGTGAACGGCCGCGCATGCACCTGCATGTGCCGGCCCAGCTCGACTGCCCAGAGCGCATAGCAGGCAGCCGAGAGGACAGCGGTGAGATCGCCACTGCTGAACCCGGCAATCCCATCCGACAACAGCAGTGCGCCAACAACGGTCAGCCCGGCGGCGACCGTGAGACTCGCTGTCGGACGCTCGCCTGCGAGAAACCAGGCGGCTAGCGGTGTCATTACCGTTGCCGTGCTGACCAGGAAGCTGGCATTGGTGACGGAGGCACTGATATAGCAAAGCTGCTGGAGCGTGATGGAGATGGCAAACAGCGCGCCCACCTTGGCCAAGCTGGAAAAATAGTCCGGCCCGAGCGAAAGCCGCCTCTCCATCAAGACAAAGGGCAGCACAAGCAGCCCGCCGATCAGGCAGCGCAGACCCACCGCACTCAGCGCGTCGAGATGCACAAGCACCATCTTTTGCGAGACATTGCCGAAGCCCCACAAAGCGGCTGCGAATAGCAGCAGCAAATTGGCTCTTGTCCTGGACACGCGTCCCCCTCGAACCAAGCCTTTCGTTGACTTGGTCACTTTAATTTAGCAAAGCCTAAACAGCCTGCCGTTACGGCAGCGCTTGAGCGCGAAGGCCGACTGTTGCGAAGCGTTAGTTTTGAGTTAGGATTTCGTCAGGCTGGGATAGCAAATGCAAAGTGAGGACAGGGGCGCTGCAAATAGAATCTCACTCTTCGGCGGTTTCCGGATTGAAAATGAAACGGCCGGTCCGCTTCGGCTGACCGGGAAACGAGGGCCGGCAATCATCGCCTATCTGGCCCGGTGTCCGGGCATGGCGGCGACGCGGGAGAGGCTGGCTGACCTCCTATGGGGCGACAGTGACGGCGAACATTCGCGCAACAGCCTTCGGCAAGCCCTCAGTGTCCTGCGCCAGGATCTGGCGCGAGAAGGGGTGGATCTCATCCATTCCAGCGGTGAGCTGATCGCCCTGAGGCCAGAGGCCTTTCAAATCGACGTGGAGAAGTTCGAAACGGGTCTCTCGGCCCGTTCCGCTCAGGACCTCGCGAAGGCCTTGGCGAACTACACCGGGCCCTTCCTCGACGGGCTTTATCTGGGAAGCAATGCGTTCGATGACTGGATCACATCGGAACGCGACAGGCTGCTTAGCCGTGCGCTTGAGTCCTTCGAAAAGCTGGCCCGTCTCGTCGACCCCGATGCAGGGCTGATCCTAGCCGATCGTATTTTGGCCATGGAACCGACACGGGAAGAATCCTATCGGCTCAAGATGGAATTGCTCCTTGCATGTGGCCAACGCGACAGGGCAATCAGGACATACGAAGCTTGCAGAAGCATGCTGAAGAAGGAGTTCGGCGTCGAAGCAGGCCCTGAAACGCGGGCGCTTTGGCAATCTCTGTTGCTTGCCGCCGACGACGCCTCAAATGTGCAGTCGACAAGTGGTGTTCCGGCCAGCCAGCGCCTTGGGCGCCCGTCCATCAGCGTTGCCGACTTCGTCAATCTGACCGGAAAGCAAGGCGACGACTTTTTCGCCAAGGGACTTGTCCAGGACATCACGACGGCCCTCTCCGAAGTGGCCGACTATGTCGTGCTCGCCGCGCTTCCGCCCGAGAAGAGCGGCCCGGGCGAAGAAGCCAAGACGCCAGGGATACTCCGGGCGCGATATATGCTCAGCGGCAGCGTCCAGAGATCCGGCAATGGGTTGAGGGTGAATATCCAGCTCGTCGACGCCGCCGGCGGCCACCACGTCTGGGCCCAGAAATTCGACGGCCACTCCGAAAACGCGCTCGAATTCCAGGACAGGATCGCACAGTCTGTTGTTCTTGCCGTGATCCTCGAACTTCAACTGACCAACTGGAAGGTTCGAGACAAAAGCCCGCCGGGTACCCCTGAAGTGCGCAGGCTGGTCAACGAAGCCCTCATGAAATATTTTGAGATGACTCGGGACTCGCTTTTGGTGGGGGTAGAGCTTGCCGAGAAGGCTTTCTCGATAGGTCCCGACAACGCCCGTGCAAAGCGGACGCTCTCGATCGTAATATCCATGGGCGTGGCGTTTGGCGCGCTGCCTCGGGAGCGTGGGGTGATCGAGCGTGCGGTCGAACTCGCGGAAGCCGCGGTGCGGGCGGTACCGGACGATGAAATTGCCCGATGTATCTTGTCGTTCGCTCTCGAAAGTTGCGGTCGTATCGACGAGGCGATCGCCGAATGCCGCCACGCGATCAGCCTCAACCCAAGCTACCCGACTGGCCACGGCGATATTTCGATGCTCTTTGCGTTGCGCGGGCAGGTCGACGAAGCGGTGCGCGAGGCCAACGAAGCAATCCGGCTCGGAACGCACGATGTGATCGACTTCTGGCGCCACCACGGCCTGGTTGTGGCGCTCTTCGCTGGCGGAGACAACCAGCGGGCGCTCGAAGCCGCCCGCAAAGTGGTCAGGACAAAGCCGGGCTTCGTTCGCGGTGCCCTTTATTGGGCCGCGACCGCGTCGGCCACCGGGAACAACGAAGAAGCGTCCCGAGCCATCCACCATTGCCTGTCACAACTTCCGCATCTCAATCTGAGCAATGTCTGCCCTGGCTTTGTGCCGCGCTATGTGAAGGATCATCACCATTCCCGGTTCCTTGAGATGCTGTCGAGGGCTGGCCTTCCCAGTTCCTAGCCACATCTTTGGCGCAGACACCATCATACGAAACTGGAGGGTTCCATCCTCCGCCCAGGCATCGAAAGCAGATGACGCGTTGGCAATTCCGGCCAGGTCGACCTATAAGCTACCCCTGCGATTGAGCTAGTCGCGCCGCACGCCGTCGCGCCAGCCAGTCATCCGCCGAATTTGCGGCTTGGCCTATCATGGCACGTGATAGAGTTCATACGATACGATTTAACCTATTGAAGTTACTAAATATGCAAGAGTATCAAAGGTTTAGGATAGCCATAGCCCCGATGATGGACTGGACGGACCGGCATTGCCGGTTCTTCCACCGCCAGTTGACGAGCCATGCACTGCTTTACACCGAGATGGTGGTGGCCGACGCGGTCATTCACGGCGCGCGCGAGCGGCTGCTCGGCTTCGATGCGACGGAACATCCGGTCGCGCTGCAGCTCGGCGGCTCTGATCGTGAAAAGCTCGCCGAGGCTGCCCGCATCGGCGAGGCTTTTGGCTATGACGAGATCAACCTCAATGTCGGCTGTCCGTCGGACCGCGTTCAGTCGGGCACGTTCGGCGCCTGCCTGATGAAGGTGCCGGACCTCGTCGCCGGCTGCGTCGCAGCGATGAAGGCGGCGGTGACAATTCCCGTCACCGTCAAATGCCGCATCGGCGTCGACGAGCAGGACCCGGAACCAGCCCTCGATGCGCTGGCGGATGGGGTTTTCGATGCCGGCGCCGACGCGTTGTGGGTGCATGCACGCAAGGCGTGGCTGGAAGGGCTGAGTCCCAAGGAAAACCGAGACATCCCGCCGCTCGATTACAGCAGAGTCTATCGACTGAAGGCAAAAAAGAACAACAAATTCATAGGCATAAATGGTGGAATTCAGTCGATTGAAGAGGCCCAGGCGCATCTCGGTCACGTCGACGGCGCCATGCTTGGCCGCGCCGCCTACCACACGCCCGGCATTCTGGCCGGCGTCGATGCCGCTTTCTACGGCGTCCAGTCCGAGCCGTTCGATTTTGCCGCGCTGATCGATACCATGGCGGACTATGCGGCACGCCATATCGAGCAGGGTGGCCGGCTTGGCCATGTCACCCGCCATATGGTCGGACTGTTCCATGGCCTGCCCGGTGCGCGCCGCTACCGGCAGATCCTGTCCACCGACGCGACAAAACCCGGCGCCGGCCCGGACGTGCTGAAGACGGCTTTCGCGGCCGTCGAGTTCGGTGGAGCAGCAGCCGAAGCGGCTTGAGTTTTGGGGATCAATCCCTGAGGATCATGCGGTCGCCGCGCACGTCAAAACCCGACAATGAACCGATGAAGTTCATGCCGAGCAGGCTCTGGCTGAGCATGCCGGGTGCGGCGATCATCACCGACATATCCCTGCGCATGATGCCGCCGATCGCAATCTGATCGGTTTTCACGGCCGCGGCGCGTGCCATGCCGTTAGCGGTCGAAACCGGTATGGTGTAGTTGAGCGCGGCCGGATTGAATCCGGCGGCCTGCGCATCCTGTGACGTCAGCACGGTGCTGGTTGCACCCGTATCCACCACGGCCCGGACCGGGTTGCCGTTGACCAGGATGCGCGCTTCGAAATGGCCGTTGTCGGCCTTGTCGAGCGTCACCGTGGCGTGACCGTCTTCGACGCCGAGCGCAAGCGGGCTGCCGGGAACAAGGCCCGCGGTCACCCGGCTGGCGACATCCTGCAACTCATAGCGATATTGGTAGCCAGCGATCAGCGCGAGTGCGATCGCCGCCCAGGCGCCGAGGTTGCGGGCCATGGCGCCCAGGGGCCGGCCCGAGCGAAGCAGGCCGGCGCCGACAAGGGCGCCAAAGGCGCCGAGCCAGATCAGTCGGCTGAAATCGTTGTTCTCGACGCCGAGCGTGCTGCCGGCGGAATCGTTGAGCATGAGCAGGACTGCTCCCACCCCGATCGCGGCCATCAAGATCCAGAACAACCGGCTCATCCGCACCTCACGATAGCGCGTCGCGTTCGCGCGTCATGCGGGTGCGGCGCGTTTCCCGGCGCGGCCGGCGCTCGACCGTTTCCAGCCGGGCCGGCAATTGCGCCATGACGCTGCGGCGCGTTTCCGTCGTCATCCCGATCCAGGCGCCGATTTCCTCGCGCGTGCGGCCGCAACCGAAACAGAAGCCGGTTTTCATGTCGATCGAACAGACCAGGATGCACGGGGATTCGATGACCGTCATGACTTTCTCTTGGGCTTCCATCCGGAATCCCTTGTTCCACCTCCACATGGTGCAACGGCAAAGCCAATGCAAGCCCTCGCGATTGCGCCCTTCGGGGCCGGCTTTGCGTCAAATGCAGGCCCATCATCCCGGAGGTTGTGCCAACCTCGCAAGGCGGCTATGCCGCTCACCAACTCCAGGGAATGATCGACAACAAGATGACCAGCGCACTGCCTTTCGACGATTTTCGCAACCTGTTGGCCAATCTGCCGACGGCCGACACGGCAGCCGAGACCCGCGTGCGCATGCTGTTTGCCAAGGCCGACAAACCAGGCAATTCGCTTGGCCGTATCGAGGACATCGCCGCCTGGCTGGCAGCCTGGAGCGGGCGGGCCCCGCCCGCGGTGACAAGACCGCTGATGGCGGTCTTTGCCGGCAATCACGGCGTCACGCGCCACGGCATTTCGCCACGGCCGGTGGCGGCGACCGCCAATGCGGTCGAGCTTTGCGCCGCCGGAGGTGCCGCGATCAACCAGATCTGCATCGCCAACGACCTCGGACTGAAGGTCTTCGATCTCGCCCTGCACATCCCGACCGCCGACATCACCGAGGATGCCGCGCTCGACGAGCGCGGCTGTGCCGCCACCATGGCCTTCGGCATGGAAGCGATCGCCGGCGGGACCGATCTTTTGTGCCTGGGCGATCTCGGCGTCGGCAACTCCACCGTCGCCGCCGCCCTGTTTACGGCGCTGTTCGGGGGCAGGGGCTTCGACTGGGTCGGCGCGGGGTCGGGCGCCGATGCGGCGATGCAGGCACGCAAGGCCGACGTGGTCGATGCGGCGCTGGCTTTTCATGGCGGCCATCTCGGCGACCCGCTCGAGGCGCTGCGCCGGGTCGGCGGCCGTGAATTCGCGGCGATCGCCGGCGCCATCCTTGCCGCGCGCATGCAGAAGATCCCGCTGCTGCTCGACGGATTGGCCGCCACGGCAGCCGCAGCGGTACTGCATGGCGTCAATCCCGCCGCGCTCGATCATTGCCTTCTGGCCAGCCTGTCGCCAGAGACCGCGCATGCACGCGCCGCCCAAAGGCTCGGCCTGCGCCCGTTGCTTGATCTGGGCATCAGCCATGGCGAAGGGGCAGGGGCCGCCCTTGCCGCGGGTCTGGTCAAGGCCGCCGCGCTGACCAGTTCGGGCATGGCAGCTGCGGTACGCGGCTAGAGTCTTGCCGGATTACCGTCGTCGAGCCGCCACCGCCGCCGTCGGCAGCGCGGGCAGTTCCTCCATCACCCGGCTCAGCGGGAAGATGGCGATCGCCTCGGTGCCTTCGCGCAGCTTGGAATGAAGCTCGAACTCGCCGCCATGCATGGCGAGCAGCCCTTGCACGATCGGCAGGCCAAGCCCGGTGCCTTGCTCGGCGCTCTTGATCGCGATCGAGCCCTGGCCGAAGGCGGAAAGCACGATCGGGATCTCGTCTTCCGGTATGCCCGGACCGTTGTCCTTGATCGAAATGTATTGTCCGCCGCCCGCCGTCCAACCAACGCGGACACGGATTTCACCGCCGGTGGCGGTGAACTTGATCGCATTCGACAGAAGGTTGAGCGTGATCTGTCGCACCGCACGTTCATCAGCGAAAAGGCGCGGCAGTTCGTGCTCGAAATCCTGGACGACCCGGATATCCTTGTTGCGCGCCCTCAACTCCATCATGTGACAGCAGTCCTCGACGATACCAAGCAGCATCACCGGTTCTTCGTTGAGCTGGTAGCGGCCGGCCTCGATGCGCGACAGGTCGAGGATCTCGTTGATCAGATCGAGCAGATGCTGGCCGGATTCGTGCACGTCATGGGCGTAGTCGCGATAGGTGGGATTGCTCATCGGCCCCAGCACCTCGTTCGACATCACCTCGGAAAAACCGAGAATGGCGTTGAGCGGCGTGCGCAATTCGTGGCTCATCGAAGCGAGGAACCGCGATTTCGCCAGATTGGCGTCCTCGGCCCGCCGCCGCGCCTCGTCCGACATCGATTTCGCCGTCTCCAGTTCGGCGATCAGCGCATCCTTTTCGGAGCGGAACGACAACATCATCAGGGACGAATGGTTGAGATGCCGGGCCACATAGGCGAAGAACGGCAGCGACATGACCAGCAGCGCGGCCATGATCGCCTCGACCGGCATCCATAGCTTGGCGCCGGCATAAGCGTAGAGCGCCACGGGAACGGCAAAGGTGGCCAACAGCGCCCCGCGCAGAGACGAGGTCATCACCGCGGTCGCCGCCATGGCGAACAACAGCACCACGGCCTTGACGATGTGGAACGGATCGACCTCGCAGACGCTGCAGCCAAGCCACACAAACCATGCCCAGCCGAGACCGCAAAGGAAATGGCCGATCAGGAATTCCCGTCGTGCTTGCGAAGGGTTGAGGTCGGAAGCTTCCGTGCGCTCGATGCGCCGCGCCATGAAGGCAACGATGGTGTAGCAGGTCAGGGCGAACAGCGCCCAGAGCCCGATCTCGTTGCCGATTCCGGCCAGCCGGCCGGCCGCCGCGATCGACAGGACAAGAAGCGGGATGGCGATGGCGCCGCTGGTCATCGCGCGGGCATGCAGCTTCAACAGTTCGCGATCGAAATCGGGATTGCCGGCCTGCTGCGAAAGACGGTCACGCGTCTTGCGCACCGCGCGCGCCACATCGCTGTTGCGATGAGGTTTCCTGCGGTCCACAATGAACTTGTCCGCTGTGTTCGAGCGTTGCAAGGGCATCAAAACTTCAATTTATGCGAGCAGCGGTTTCCAAGTGTTAAGCTACGTTCGAATGATTAACCAACCGTTTGCCATATGAGCCGCCCGTGGTCGCCAAGACCGCGCCGGCGATACGTTGCGCGCCCCAGAAGCCTGTGGCGCCGGCTGGTGGATTACGGGCTTGCCGTCATCATCCTCGGACTGCTGATCCTGCTGGCGGCCCGCCTCGACCGGGTCGAGACACGCAAAACGCAAGGCGTGGCAATCATCAACGACGGCGATTCGATCACGCTTGGCACCGAGCGTATCCGCATGCGCGGCATCGATGCTCCAGAATATACGCAGACCTGCCGCAAGAACGGCGCGGACTATTCCTGCGGCACGCTTGCGCGTCAGTCGCTCGTTCGCCTGATCGCCGGCAAGCCCGTCTCTTGTACCGGCTGGCAGCGTGATCGTTATGGCCGGCTGCTCGGCGACTGCACCGCCGGCGGCAAGAATCTCAACCGCGCGCAGGTCGAGGCCGGCTGGGCGGTTGCCTATGGCGACTTCGAGAGCGAGGAGGCCGTCGCCCGGGCGGGAAAGGCCGGCATCTGGGCGGGAACGTTCGATCAGCCGCAGAACTGGCGAGACAGCCATCACGGGGAAGTCGTCGAGAAGAAGCACGGCACACTGGCCTCGATCGGCGATGCCGTGCGCGAGATTTTTCGCTTCTGGTGATACGCGTCCTGGAACTGGAACCGAGAACGAACAGGAGGATGGAATGAAACTCTTCGACGGGGGCCGGGCGCCCAATCCACGGCGGGTCCGCGTTTTCCTGGCCGAGAAAGGCATCGAGGTTCCGCAGGTGCCCATCGACATGGGGGCGCTCGAACACAGGCAACAGGCGGTCAGCTCGCGCAATCCCTTGCAACGCCTGCCGGTGCTGGAACTCGACGACGGCACCGTCATCACGGAATCCGTCGCCATCTGCCGTTATTTCGAGGAACTGCATCCCGAACCGGCCCTGTTCGGGCGCGGCGCACTCGGCAAGGCGCAGGTCGAGATGTGGCAGCGACGGATGGAATTCAATTTGCTCAGTTGCGTCACGCAGGCTTTCCGGCACATCCATCCGGCCATGAAGGAATGGGAAATCCCGCAGGTCCCCGAATGGGGTGAGGCCAATAAGCCGAAGGCCGTGGCGTTCCTCAGGCTTCTGGACGGCGAACTGGGCAGCCGAAAGTTCATCGCCGGTGACAGCTATTCGATCGCCGACATCACCGGCCTGATCGCCGTCGACTTCATGAAGCCGGCACGCATCAAGGTGCCGGATGACTGCGCGAATGTGTTGCGCTGGCATCAGGCCGTCTCCAGCCGGCCGAGCGCATCAGCCTGAGAATGACTGTTGAACTCGAAAACCTCGTCGCCAGGGTCCGCGCCTGCCGTATCTGCGTGGAAAATCCGGCCGGCAAGCCGTTGCCGCATGAGCCACGACCAGTACTGCGCCCTTCGTCCAGCGCCCGTATCCTGATCGCCAGCCAGGCGCCCGGCACCAAGGTACATCTGTCTGGCATGCCGTTCACCGACGCCTCCGGCGACCGCCTGCGCAGTTGGCTTGGCGTGACGAGCGACGAATTCTACGACATCGAAAAATTCGCCATCGTCCCGATGGGCTTCTGCTTTCCCGGCCAGGATGCCAAGGGGGGAGATCTGCCGCCGAGGCGCGAATGCGCGGCGGCCTGGCGCGCGCCTTTGATGGCCTCGATGCCACGGATCGATCTGGTGCTGACGATCGGGATCTATGCGCAGTCCTGGCACATGGGTGCGGCGCGCCGGCCCTCCCTGACCGAAACGGTCATGGATTGGCGCTCCATCTGGGAGAATTCCGTCGGTCCGAAAGTGCTGCCGCTGCCGCATCCCTCGTGGCGCAACACCGGCTGGCTGAAGAAGAATCCATGGTTTGAAATGGATTTGCTGCCTTTTCTGCGTTCGGAAATCCGATATCGCCTCGGCTGACCTTACAGCAAGAAATCACTCGCTTTTCCGTCAATTGGCAGAATTTCTTTCTTGTGAAAGGTCGGAATAAGGGGGAGTATAGCCAATCTATTCCCCTGGGGAGCAAAATATGGACCGCCTCGATAGAAAAATTCTCCGTCTTTTGCAGGAGGACGCGACACTCGCGGTCGCCGACGTCGCCAAGAAAGTCGGGCTGTCGACAACACCTTGCTGGCGGCGCATCCAGAAGCTCGAGGAGGAAGGCGTCATCAAGCGGCGCGTTGCCATTCTCGACCATGAAAAGGTCAATGTGCGCGTCACCGTCTTCGTGTCGATCCGCACCAATTCGCACAGCCATGAATGGCTGCGGCGTTTCTCGGAAGTCATCCAGGAGTTTCCCGAGGTGGTCGAGTTCTACCGCATGAGCGGTGACGTCGATTATCTGCTGCGGGTCGTGGTTCCAGACATCGCCGCCTATGACGCCTTCTACAAGCGGCTGATCGCCAAGATCGAAATCCGTGACGTGTCGTCGTCCTTCGCCATGGAGCAGATCAAGTACACGACCGAAATCCCGCTCGACTACATGGTGCTGGACAAGGAATCGGGTGCCAACGCCGCCTGAGCTGCAGCAGGTTGTCCTGCTTAGTTCTTCTTTTTGTTGAGGAAACTCCAGGGCGAATTGACCGGCAGGGTGACGGTGTCCGGTACGCTGCCGACGGCGACCACGTCTGCCTTGCGGACGCTGTAGCCAGACTGGATGACGCTGACGCCGTCGAGGATGAACAGCTGGCTCTTCTCCATGTCCGGCTTCAGCGCGCCGGTGACCGCGACCGGCTGATAGGCCTCGGAGATTTTGTAGGGACGTGCCGGCGTGACCAGCACGATCTGGTTGGGGGGCGGCGTTGGCATGTGGCTGCACGCACCCGTCCACGGCACCAGCAGGAACTGATAGACAAGATCGCCGTCGCGATCGACCGGCAATGCGTAGCCGGCTAGCTGAATGCTTTTGTCCTGCAGGTTGAGGGACAGCGTCTCGCCATGGTCGGGCAATTTTGCCGCGATCATCGGCAGCCCGACGTTTTCGGCGGCGGATTGCGTAGCCGGACGCAGATCCTTCCAGAATATGTGCGCGGTCTCGGCCGAGGCATCGGTGGCCGCGGACACAAACAATACCGCTGCGAAGGCCAGGATTGATTTGGGAGGATTGCTCATTGGCCGCGTCCCTTTGAAGCTCAAGTAAAGACGCCGCTGTCAACGACGTCAACGCTCCCGCCGCATCACATGTCGGCAGCCGCATCACATGTCGGCAGCCACTTCACATGTCGGCGAGATCCAGACATGCCGGAAAGCGGATTTCCGCGCCGTCAGCCTTTCCTGGCGACGATCCGCGCGAGCGTCTTGGCATTGGACAGCTCCCTTACGGCGTCCTTGCCGATCCAGCGCGCCGTCTTGTCTGCCGACTGCGCCAATCGTTCGGCGACAGCCAGGGCAGCGCCGTGCATGTCCATTGATCGTTTGCCGATCGACCGAAGCGCCCAGTTCACGGCTTTCTTCACGAAATTGCGGCTGTCGTTGGCATGCGTTTCGATGATCGGCAGGAAGGCGAGGAAGGTCGTCTCCGGCTCCTTCTTCCGGTGGACGACAGACCAGGCCATCATGGCAAAGGCCGTGCGCCGAACGAATTCCCGCTCGTCCGCCGCGAACTCGGCGATCAGTTCTTTCCAGGCGTCCGTGTCGACAAAGAGGTCGGAGACGCCGTCGACGATGTCCCAGGAGTCGAAGCTGGCCGCCCATCGTCTTGCATCTTCAGCAGAAAACCGTTTCGGGTCAGCCGTGACGGAGGCGATGAACTGCGCCTCCATGATGCCGGTGTCCCATAGCTCGAAGGCGCGCTCGTGGTTGCGTCTGATCTTCCTGGCGATCTGCCGCTGCATGCCGTGCGAGATACCAAGCGCACGGTCGATCTTGATGCCGTAGCGCAACATGCCGAGGCGGTTCTCCTCCGACCCGATAGCGCGAAGATGGGCGACGATTTCCGCGGCTGTGGATTGAGGTGAGAGCTCTGCCACGGCGGAAACCTACTTCTCCAGGCGCGCTAGCAGCGAGGACGTGTCCCAGCGCTTGCCGCCCATCGCCTGCACATCCTTGTAGAACTGGTCGACAAGTGCTGTCACCGGCAGTCTGGCGCCATTGCGATCGGCCTCGGCCAGACAGATGCCGAGATCCTTGCGCATCCAGTCGACGGCGAAGCCGAAATCATATTTGCCGGCGTTCATCGTCTTATGGCGGTTCTCCATCTGCCAGGAGCCGGCGGCACCCTTGGAAATCACCTCGATCACCTTCTCGATGTCGAGTCCGGCCTTCTTGCCGAAATGGATTCCTTCGGCCAGGCCTTGGACGAGGCCGGCTATGGTGATCTGGTTGATCATCTTGGTGAGCTGGCCGGCACCGGCCGACCCCATCAAACCGACCATGCGGGCAAAAGCGTCGATAACAGGCTTCGCTCTGTCGAAAGCGTCCTGCTCGCCGCCGACCATGACGGTCAGTACGCCATTCTCGGCGCCGGCCTGGCCGCCCGAGACAGGCGCATCGAGAAACGAAAACCCGCCGGCTTCCGCCGCCGCCGCCAGCTCGCGAGCGACCTCGGCCGAGGCCGTGGTGTTGTCGATGAAGACCGAACCCTTCTTCATCGATTTGAAGGCGCCTTCCGGACCGGTCGTCACCGAACGCAGATCGTCGTCATTGCCGACACAGGAGAAGACAAAATCCTTGCCCTCGGCGGCCTGTGCCGGCGTCGCCGCAAGGCTACCGCGATGCTGGCCAACCCATTGCTCGGCCTTGGCCTTGGTGCGGTTGTAGACGGTGACATCATGGCCACCCTTGTTCTTCAAGTGCCCGGCCATCGGATAGCCCATCACGCCAAGACCGAGAAATGCAACAGATGCCATGAGCTTGCCCTTCAGAAACGGAATTTGCTGGGAAAGCTCTAGGCTCTGCGCTCAATTCGTCAAGACGCGTAGGGCAGGATCGGCTGGTGCAGCTGAATTGAAATAGTCAGCGTTTCAGGTGAACGGTGATCCGGCGCTCGATCCATTCGACGCCATGGCGCAATATCTCGACCATCACCAGATAGACGAGCGCGACCCAGATATAGGCCTGGATGTCGAACGAGTTGGCGAAGGCGAGCTTTGCATTGCCCATCAGATCATAGACCGTGATGATGGCGACGATGGCGGACGCCTTGACCATCAGGATCAGTTCGTTGCCATAGGGCCGCAAGGCGACGATCAGTGCCTGCGGCAGGATGATCTTGCGCAACGTCTGCAATTTGTGCAGGCCAAGCGAGGCAGCGCCTTCCCACTGCCCACGAGGCACGCTCTCGATGGCGCCGCGCAGAATCTCGGCCTGATAGGCGGCGGTGTTGAGCGCAAAGGCAAAGACGCCGCAATTGAACGCGTCCTTGAAAAAGTCCCAGAGGCCGATCGACTGGAGCTCGACCCTGAATGAGCCCAATCCGTAATAGACGAGATAAGTCTGGACCAGCAGCGGCGTGCCGCGGAAGAAATAGACGTAGCAATAGGCGAGGCCGGACAGGATCCGGTTCTTGGACATGCGCCCGTAAGCGACGGGCACCGACAGGATCGCGCCGAGCACCATCGATATGGAAACCAGCGAGAGCGTTACCCCAAGCCCTCGCAAATAGGCTGGCGCATATTTGGCGAAGAACTCAGGGTTCCAGGCAAGGAAGAGATAGCTGATGATGCCAATGCCGAACAAAATCCATAGGCAGACCAGCGCGTAACCGGCGATACGCCTGCGCGGCCAGCCGCGCGCCCGGGGCGGGGGCCGTTCGACCATTGTGGCCGTGGCGCTCATCGCTGCGCCTCCTGCCGACCAAGCGAGCGCAGAATAGCGCTGGTGGCGAAGGACGACAGGACGGCCAGGGCAAGAAAGACCAGGGAGGCGACGCCGAAGAACAGGAAAGCGTGCTTGGTGACACGGGCGGCAATGCTGGCATTGCGGAGCGTCTCGGCCAGGCCGACGACCGACACCAGCGACGTGTCCTTGAGCAGGCTGAGCCAGCAGTTCTCCAGGCCGGGGAACGCGATGCGCAGCAGCTGCGGCACGATCACCTTGCGCATGGTCAGCCAGTTCGAAAGACCGATGGCATAGCCACCCTCATACTGGCCTTTGGGAATGGCGCGGAAGGCGGAAAGAAAAACCTCGCTGGCATAGGACGAGAAGATCAGCGCAAGCACGATCATGCCGGCGACGAAGCTGTTGACGTCGATGGTGGTGTCCGGCCGGAAATACCTGACGAGATGCTGCAGCAGGATCGGCATGCCGAAGAAGAACAGGAAAAGCGTCACCAACTCCGGCAGGCCGCGAAAGACGGTGGTGTAGATGTTGGCGGCAAGGCGCAACGAGGGTTCTTCGGACTGCTTGGCGAGTGCAATGAAAAAGCCGATCGCCAGGCCGATGGGCAGCGTGGCAAGCGCAAGCGCAATGGTGATCAGTGCACCATAGGCAATATCGTCAAGCCAGCCTTCGGGTCCCCAACTGAGAAGTGTCCATATGCTCTGGGCTGGCATCGATCGGTCTTATCCCCACGGCATTCCCAAGATGAACAGAAGACGGCGGGGGAATTCCCCGCCGTCTTGACCGTATTTATCAGGACTCGGCGCCGTAGACGTCGAACTTGAAGTACTTGTCGTTGATTTCCTTGTATTTTCCATTGGCGCGAATGGCGTCGATGGCCGAGTTGAGCTTGTTGACCAGGTCGGTTTCGCCCTTGCGCACGGCAATACCGGCGCCAGGCCCGAAGATCTCGACCGGCTGCGGCGAAGGTTGGCCGAGGATCTTGCAGCAGGCGCCGTCAGGCGAATCCAGAAACTGCTGCAGCACGACAATATCGTCCTCGATGGCGTCGAGACGGCCATTGGCAAGATCTGCCTGCTCCTCGGGGCTGCTCGGATAGCCCTTCACGGTGCTGTCGGTGTAGGTCTTCGAGGCATAGTTGAAATGCGTCGTGGTGGTGGCGACGCCGATGGTCTTGCCGGCGAGATCTTCCTTGGTCACGCCTTTCAGCGTGCTGTCCTTCGGCACGGCGAGCGCCGACGGCGTGTTGTAGTATTTGTGCGAGAAGTCGACCTTTTCCATCCGCTCCGGCGTGATCGACATCGAGGCGACGATGGCGTCGAACTTGCCGGCCTGAAGGGCGGGAATGATGCCGTCCCAATCCTGGGCGACGAAGGTGCACTTGACCTTCATCTCATCACAAAGCGCCTTGGCGATGTCGATGTCGAAACCCACGAGCTGGCCATCGGCGGTAAGGTTGTTGAAGGGTGGGTAGGCGCCTTCGGTGCCGATCCTCAGGGTCTTTTCCTGGGCCTGGGCGACGCCGAGCGTCAGCAGCGCGGCCGATGCGGCAAGCGCGATACGCAGTGAAATACGCATTATGGTCCTCTCTTTATGGTCCCGGCCGTCGTTCCGAACGGCTCTGTGGGGCGGTGCTTTTGACCGCCCGCTGGCGCGATACTCCCACTCTTTCCAAGAAAAAAGCAACTGCAAAACCGTAAAAATGGGCAAGGCTATTCTGCCGTTGCGTCAGCGCTCAAGCAACGAGCCCAGTGGTGCGCTCGATGAAGTCGGCTATCGATTTTGCATCGTCGAGATCGAATACCGGCAGCAGCTCGCCTTCAATCGCAAAATCGGCGGCGACAGCGACGATGTTGGGATCCTCCGCCGAAAGCGGCGTACGGTCCTTCGCATCCAGCCGGCGGGTTTCGATCTTGCTGTGGGCTTCGCGCTTGTAGCCTTCGACCAGCACCAGGTCGCAAGGGGCAAGCCGCGACAGTACAGTCTCCAATGTCGGCTCATCCTCGCCGCGCAGCTCGTGCATCAGTGCCCAGCGAACGCCGGAGACGATCGCGACTTCGGTGGCGCCGGCCTGCCGGTGGCGGAAACTGTCGGCACCCGGTTTGTCGATGTCGAAATCATGATGGGCGTGTTTCACCGTCGACACCTTCCAGCCGCGCCGGACAAGTTCGGTGACCAGCCTTTCGGTCAAAGTCGTCTTGCCGGAATTCTTCCAGCCGGTGATGCCGAAGACGCGTCTGTTCATGGCTTGATGCTCTGCAACAGACGCTCGGCAGACACAAGATCGTCCGGTTCGTTGATGTTGAAGAAAGGGTCGATCCCCGCCGATTGCGGAACCGGGAATTCCACCTCGACAAAACCGTGCCGGTCGATGAAAGCCGAAACCCGCCTGTTGTCCTCATCGACCAGAAAGTGCCGCAAGGCATCGCGGCAGCCGAGCGGCCAGAGCGCGAAGGTCGGGTGCCGCTTGCCGGCCGAGCGGGCAACGGCAATCGAACCGTGACTTTGGTCGGCGGCCGCTGCCAGACGCTCGACAAGGTCCAACGGCAGGAAGGGCGTGTCGCCGGCAGCGCTGACGATCGCCTTGCAGCCCGGGTTGGCCGCGGCCCATTCGAGGCCGGTCAGGATTCCGGCGAGCGGCCCGGCAAAGCCGGGCACGCTGTCGGCAAGCACCGGCAGTCCAAAGCGCAGGAATCGTGCAGGATCGCCATTGGCGCTGAGCGCCAGCGATTCTATTTGCGGGGTGAAGCGCGACACGACCTGGTCAAGCAGGCAGCCATCGCCAAGCGGCAACAGGCTCTTGTCGCCGCCGCCCATCCGTCTCGACTGGCCACCGGCCAGGATGATCCCCGCAATGTCTCGCTTCATGCCACGAAGCCTGTACGCCAGCCGTCGGAAATCACAAGAACCTTCAATGATCTGGCTAGATTCCGTCCGGAACCATGCTCGGCCCCGTGCTTTCGGCGACGATCTTGCGCCGGCCGGCGACCCGCTCGCGGTAGAGCGCATAGAGGCCCGAGCCGATGATGATGGTGGCGCCGACGATCATCGGCGGATCGGGGATATCGGCGAAGATGAACAGGCCAAGCAGGATCGACCAGATCAGGGCCGTATAGCGGAACGGCGCGATGAAGGAGATGTCGCCCGCCCGCATCGCCATGATGATGAACTGGTAGCCGATCAGCACCAGCACCGCCGCCAGGGCCAGCAGGGCTGTGCTGTCCCCCGTCATCGGCGTCCAGCCGCCCATTGCCGGCAACAGCGCCGCACCGACGATGGTCATGGCAAGCGCGGTTGCCGTCGACACCAGCAATGTCGGAATGGCCTTGGGAATTTGCTTGGTGGCGAGATCGCGCACCGCACAACAGGCAACGCTGGCCAGCGCCGCCAGCGAGTAGATGCTGAACCCTTCGAAGCCAGGCCGCACGATGATCAGCACGCCGGCAAATCCGATGGCGATGGCCAGCCAGCGCCGCCAGCCGACAGCCTCGCCAAAGACGAGCGCGGCCCCCATCGTCACCGCCAGTGGCAGCGCCTGCAGCACCGCCGAAACATTGGCGATCGGCAAATGGGCGAGGGCGACGAGAAAACTCACCGTGGCACCGGCCTCGCTGATCACGCGCAGGGCCACCAGAGGCTGCAGCATCGAGCCCGGGCGGGCGAGCGCGCCGCGCTGCCAGGCGAGCAAGCCAACGAAAAGCGAAGCGAAAGCCCCACGGATCAACATGACCTGCGCCATGTTCATCGATTGTGACGAGTATTTGGTGATGGCGTCGTTGAGGCAGAAGCCGGCCATCGCCACCATCATGAACAACGCGCCGCGAATATTTGGTGACAGGGGCAAGACGGCTACCGGTTCTGCTAATGCATGTCGCCCAAAAGTGACCTCGATTTTTGGGAAACGGCATGCATAAGAAACAAAGACCTAAAGCGCGTCACCTGAATCCGTTCAAACGCGACGCGCTTTAGGCAGCAAGCCTGTAACAGCCGGGCATGAAACAGCAATAGCAAAGGGCTGGGCCACAGCCTTGTTTGTGGCCCAGAAGATCACCTGCAATGGCGGCAGAACTTACTTCTTCGGCGTCAGCACCTCGGTGCCATTGCCTTCCTTGCCGGCGATGGTCCACAGACCATGCAGCGAGCCGTCATCCGTCATCTTGTAGACGACGAGGCCGATATCCTTGCCCATGACATAGCCGGCGGAGAAGGCGTCATCGTTGCGCATGCAGATGCCGTCGGAAGATGAGCCACCGGTTTCCCAATGGATCGCGCAGGTCGTCCCGCTGGTCAGCGTGATGGTGGCTTCGCCGCCATAGGCCGAACCGTCGAAGTTGGTGCCGGCGACCGTATAGGTGCCGCCGATCGACTGCGCCGCGGCGGGCGCGGCCGCGAGACCGAGCAAGGCGAGAGAAAGAATGAGTTTGCGCATGATGTATTCCCCCTGTGAGCGAAGAGCCGCTTCCAGAGAAAGGCTAGGCTGGAACAGACTGGCCGTAAATCCGGCTGCGGTTCGCGAACAAGACTTTTTCTGGGGTGTGGTCCGAAACGTTCATGGTCCCTTGAGACTGCCGGCAATGGCGCCGACCAGCGGGTCGTATTTCGACTTCAGGGCCGGAGGGTAGTCGACCCAGACCGTGCGGATGACGCCATCTCCACCAAACAGGCGCCGCTCGTAAAAGATCTTTCCTTCCTTCAAGCCCGACAGCACTGCCCAGTCCTTTCCGGCCCTGCTGTAGGTCACCTTGTAGCCCGGCTCGTTGCTCGCCTTCTGCGCCGCGACAAAGCCTTTCGGCGTATCGTCGTCGATGTTGAGGATGCCCGAGCAGATCAGGCTGGCACCATCGGCACTCAGCCATTGCTGCCCGTCGCCATTGTCGGGCTCGGGCTGGTGCTCGGTGAAGATTTCCTCGGGAAAGGTGCAGACGGTGCCGAAGCGCTCGTTCACATAGGTGAACGGCGCGGCAATTGCCGTGCTCGCCGCGATCGCAGCGAAAAACGTCCCGAATGAAAAGAACCGCCGCATGTCTTGCCCCGAAGTCGATGACCGCACGGCAATTCTTGCACAGATCGGCGGGAAGATCAGCCGCCGGTGACGCTCATATGGCGCGATACCGATGGGCGGCTGGTGCGGCGGTCGATGATGAAGTCATGGCCTTTCGGCTTGCGGCCGATCGCTTCGTCTATCGCTTCGGCGACCAGCTCGTTGCCTTCGGAGGCGCGCAAGGGCGCGCGCAGGTCAGCGGCATCTTCCTGGCCCAGGCACATATAGAGGGTGCCGGTGCAGGTCAGCCGGACGCGGTTGCAGCTTTCGCAGAAATTATGCGTCATCGGCGTGATGAAGCCGAGCCGTCCGCCGGTCTCGGCGACCTGGACGTAGCGGGCCGGGCCGCCGGTCTTGAAGGGAATGTCGGTCAGCGTGAACTGGCGTTCCAGCGACGCGCGCAGCAGCGACAGCGGCAAATACTGGTCGGTGCGGTCGGCATCGATCTCGCCCATCGGCATGGTTTCGATGACCGTCAGGTCCATGCCGCGGCCATGCGCCCAGCGCATCATCTCGGGTAGCTCGGCGTCGTTGAAATCCTTCAGCGCCACCGCGTTGAGCTTGACCTTCAGCCCCGCCGCCTGCGCGGCATCGATGCCTTGCATGACCTTGTCGAGATGGCCCCAGCGGGTGATCTTGTGGAACTTGTCGGCATCGAGCGTATCGAGCGACACGTTGATGCGCTTCACGCCGCAATCGGCGAGTTCGGCGGCAAAGCGCGACAGCTGCGAGCCGTTGGTGGTCAGCGTCAGTTCTTCCAGCGCGCCGCTGGCGAGATGCCGCGACAGCTGGCGCACCAGATGCATGATGTTCTTGCGCACCAGCGGCTCGCCGCCGGTCAGGCGCAACCGCCTGACGCCCTTTTCGATGAAAACCGTGCACAGCCGATCAAGCTCTTCCAGCGACAGCAGGTCCTTCTTCGGCAGGAAGGCCATGTCCTCGGCCATGCAATAGGTGCAGCGGAAATCGCAGCGGTCGGTGACCGACACGCGGAGATAGCTGATCGTGCGGCCGAAAGGATCAATCATGTCCATGCAAGCGCTTCCCGTGGCCGTGAACGGCTTCGTTATATACCGCTATGTGATACGATCCGGCCATTCATTCAAGATACCGCCTCTCGATCTTTGGTAACATCCCTCAGCCGACATCGCATGTCGGTCGGTCTCATCAGGTCTTTTCCCGTTTGGCGAAGCGGCGTAGGGAAGGGCGGATGAGACGGGATCGAACAGCATGACCGCACCGAAAGAGCTCAGGGTCTCCAAGGACCGCAAACTTTTGTCCGTCACCTTTCCCGACCATCGGCCGTTCGAACTGCCGGCGGAACTGCTGCGCGTCGCCTCGCCATCGGCCGAAGTGCAGGGCCATTCGCCGGATCAGCGGGTGACGGTCCCCGGCAAGCGCAATGTCGCAATCCTCAAGATCGAGCCAGTCGGCAACTACGCCGTGCGCATCACCTTCGACGATTTCCACGACACCGGCATCTTCACCTGGAATTACCTGCATACGCTCGGCCACGAGAAGGATGCGCGCTGGGAAGCCTATCTCGCGGAGCTTGCGGAAAAGGGCCTGAGCCGGGACCGCTAAAATTGATTCCCCTCGCTGTCGTCAAAACGTCATCGATATGGCGTAGCGCCGGCAAAAGTTTGGAGGCGAAAACATGTCCGTCATCACCACGGTCGAGCAGCTCGAGGCGCTCTATGGCGTTCCAGGCGAGGCCTCGCTGGTCAAGGAACTCGACCACGTCATTCCCGAATATGCCGCCTTCATCGAAGCCTCGCCGTTCGTCGCGCTGGCGACCAGTGGCCCGGAGGGGCTGGACTGTTCGCCGCGCGGCGATCTCGCCGGCTTTGTGCGCATCCATGATCCGAAAACCCTGATGATGCCGGATCGTCGCGGCAACAACCGCGCCGATTCGCTGAAAAACATCATCCGCGACCCACGCGTCGGCCTGCTGTTCCTGGTACCGGGCTCCGGCACGACGCTGCGTGTCAACGGCCGCGCTCATATCACCACGGATACGGCGCTGTGCGCATCATTCACGGTGGACGGCAAGGCGGCGCGATCGGTAACCGTCGTCGACATCGATTCGGTCTATTTCCAATGCGCCCGGGCCATCGTCCGTTCCGAGCTCTGGAACGCGGCAAGGCACGTCGACCCGAAGTCGCTGCCGACGCCCGGACAAATCCTGGAAATCACCAGCCGCAGCAACATCGACGGCGAAACCTACGACAAGGAATGGCCGGAGCGGGCGAAGAAGACGATGTGGTAGGTCCAGGCTGAAAGGTCGTCACGCCTCTTTTAGCACATCATAGATCTTGCGCATCTGCTCGCCGATCATGTCGCATTGTTCCGGCGTCGACTGGCTCATCGCCTTCTCGATCAGCGCCATATGCACTTTCAGCGCCTGCATCAGCAGCGCCTCGCCGGCCTCGGTGAGCGCGAGCCGCAGGATGCGCTTGTCCTTCTCGTCGCCTTCGCGGCGCAGCAGGCCACGCGCTTCCAACTGCGGCAAAAGCATGGTGATGTTGGAGCGGCCGACGAGCAGCTTGCGGGCAAGATCGTGCTGCGACATGCCGGGGTGGCGATAGAGGTTCATCAGCACGTCGAGCTGCGCCGGTTTCAAATCGAGCGGTGCAAGCTTCACCGCGAGCGTGCGCTCCAGCACATGGCAAGCGCGCGCCACCGCGACCCAGTTGCGGAAACGCGGGTTGTCCCAAGGCAGCTCTTGATTATTGTTCATCTTTGAACTATTATGTTCATGCTTGAACGTATGGATGGATTTTCACTATGGCATCATTCGGGCTGAAGGTCATCCGGGGCGTGTTCGGTGCGGCAGAGCGTGTCGCGCCGCGGCTTAGCGGACGCGCGGCGTTCGAATTGTTCTGCCGCACCCCGAATGTCAAGGCGCTCAGCGATGGCGAGCGCCGCGCTGTCGAGCGTGCGGCCGGGTTCATGACCGAGGCGCGACATCACCGACTGAAGACCGCGACCGGCTGCGTCATGGTGCACGAATTCCGGCCCGAGCCGGGCAGGGCGGCCGCCGGCACGGTGCTCGTCGTCCATGGCTGGCGCTCGCGCACCGAATATATGCGCGCCTTGATCGAAGGCTATCGCGCCGCCGGCTACAGGGTCGTTTCGCTTGACCTGCCCGGCCACGGCCAGTCGCAGGGCCGGCGCCTGAACATGGTCAATGCCGTGGATGCGGTGCGAATTGCCGGCGAATGGTTCGGCCCCTTCGTGGCGGCGGTCGGCCATTCCTTCGGCGGCGCCGTCGCCGCCAATGCCATCGCCGGTTCGGTCAAGAACATTCCGCCGCTGGCGGCCGGACGCCTGGTGCTGATCGCGGCGCCAAGTTCCCTGCCGGCGATCTTTGCCGACTTCAGTCATATGTTGAATGTCGGCCCGCGCTCGCAAGCCGCCATGGCGGACCGGGTCGAGCATCTTTCCGGCCGGCCGCTGCACGAATTCACCGGCGACCGTCAGCTCGCCCAGGCGCCGGTGCCGACCCTGGTCATCCATGCGCAGGACGATCGCGAAGTGTCGGCCGATCATGCAAGGCGCTATGCCGGCGCCGGCGGCCATGTGCGGCTCTACTGGGCCGACGGGCTCGGCCACCGCCGTATTCTCGCCGACAAGGGCGTGGTCGAACGCGCCGTCGGCTTCGTGACGCATCGCGAGCCATTGCTGCTGCACTGAGCGGCGGTCGAGATTATTTCTTCTTCTCGCCGGGTTCGACCGGCAGTCCGGCGGCCTTCCAGGCGGTGTAGCCGCCAAGGATGTGCTTGACCGGCGAAAGCCCCATGTCCTGCGCCGTCTTTGTGGCCAGCGCCGAGCGCCAGCCGCCGGCGCAGAAGAACACGAAGCTCTTTCCCGAGGCGAAGAACGGCTTGTGGTAAGGGCTTTCGGGGTCGATCCAGAACTCCAGCATGCCGCGCGTGACATGCTTGGCGCCGGGAATCTTGCCGTCGCGTTCCACTTCGCGTGGATCGCGCAGATCGACGAAGATCGTGTCTTCATCGTCGAGCAGCCCGGCCGCTTCCTCCGGCGAAACCACCTCGATCACGGCGTTCGCCTCGTCCAGCAGCTCGCGATAACCCTTTTTCACACTCTCATCCCTCCCGGCCTTGCCGGCCCTAGCATTGCTGGCCTCCCGGCCTTGCCGGCCCTAGCATTGCTGGCAAGTCAGAATTTCGAGCACACCAGCCGGCGTTTGTCACGCCGCGTTGCCGCCGGCCAGCGTCCTCCAGGCCGCCATGGCCCCGGCAACCGTCGCCAGCAGGGCATCGTGCGAGGCGCCGTCGCGTGCCTGGATCGACATGCCGTGCTGGACCGTGGCGAAGAAAGTCGCGGCGGCGCTCGCATCGAAATTCGCCGGCAATTCGCCTTCGGCAACGCCGCGCTCGAGACGCTTCCGCAGGGCGGTGTGGTTTTCGGCACGACGACGGCGCAGATCGTCGCAGATGGCGCCTCGGCTCGAATCCTGATGCAGCGCGCCGAGCGTGATCAGGCAGCCCTGCGGACGATCGCTCTGCGCATAGGCCTTCGCCGTCAGGCTCAGGAATTGTTCGATCGCCTGCCGCGCGGTCGGAGCCTCGTCCAATGCCAGCCAGATGTCGGCACCCTCGGTGTGCGAGTAAAAATCCGTCGCCTCCAGGAACAGCGCCTCCTTGCTGCCGAAGGCGGCGTAGAGGCTGGGCGAGTTGATGCCCATGGCGGCGGTCAGCTCGCTCATCGATGCGCCTTCGTAGCCACGCGCCCAGAACACCTGCATCGCACGTCGCAGGGCTGCGGTTCGATCGAAGGTGCGGGGACGGCCTCGTTCCGGCATGATGCTCTTTTCTGTGTTGATCGATACATAATTAAGTTGACGCCGGTGGGCAAGGCTGACAGATATTTATGTATCGATCGTTACAAAAGGAGAAATCGATGTCATTCAACCAACTGGGCGGCAAGGCCGCGCTCGTCACCGGCGGCAGTCGCGGCATCGGTGCGGCGATTGCGCGACGGCTCGCGGCCGACGGCGCCAGTGTCGCGCTGACTTATGTGCATGGCGAGGAGCAGGCTCGCTCGGTTGTCGCCGAAATCGAGGCCAAGGGCGGCCGCGCCATCGCGATCAGGGCCGACAACCGCGATGCGGTCGCCATAGACAAGGCCGTCGACGACGCAGTGACCGCCTTCGGCCGGCTCGACATCCTGGTCAACAGCGCCGGCATCTGGCGGGCCGCCCCCATCGACACGCTGTCGCTCGCAGATTTCGACGAGACCATGGAGGTCAATCTCCGGGCTCCATTCATCGCCTCGAAGGCGGCGGCCGTGCATATGGGTGAGGGCGGCAGGATCATCTCGATTGGCAGCAACCTTGCCGAGAGGGCGACCGACGGCAGCCTCACGGCCTATTCAGCCAGCAAGGCGGCGCTGGTCGGCCTGACCAAGGCGCTGGCGCGCGACCTCGGCGCGCGCGGCATCACCGCCAACGTCGTCCACCCCGGTTCGACCGACACCGACATGAACCCGGCCGACGGCCCGCACGCCGAGCATCAGCGCCGGAAGATGGCAACACCGCGTTTCGGCAAGGCCGATGACATTGCCGGTATGGTCGTCTGGCTTGCAGGCCCTGAAGGCCGCTTCGTCACCGGCGCTGCCCTGACCATCGATGGCGGCGCCAACGCCTGATCCCGAGAGATTTCCGGCTGGGGCGGAACAACCCTCCGCTCCAGCCGTCACGATCTTGTGAAACCGTTCTGCAACAGGCTTTCCAAAATTTATGAAAGCTTAACGAAATCGGTATGAATCAGTATAGTCGCGCCTTACATCCGCCATGCGGTGAGCGGGACGATCTAGCGTGCGGAACGGGAACCGGTTGCGGCCGGAGCGGGTGATTCATGAAATTCCTCGGAAACAAAGCAACCGTGATGCCGCTGATGGCGATCACGGCAACGCTGGCTTTCGGTGTACCCCAGGCAGGCGCGCAGGGGCTCTTCGACATGCTTTTCGGCGGCGGCGTCAAGCATGCGCCGAAAGGCGAGTTTCCGCCCCCGCCGCCGAAGAACAAGCCAAAGCCGAAAGTGTCCGGTGGTGGCGGCGGCAATGTGAAGATCAGCAGCCCATCCTACTACACCTACAAGGCCGACCGGCTGGTTCGCGTCGACTTCTCGGCATTGGCCGCGACGCCGCAGCCGGCGACACCGCAGGACGCCGCCTTCGTGCCGTCGGCAACGGGCGCTGCGTTCCGTGATGCGGTTGCCAGCTTGGGTGACTACGAACTCTTAGCCGAGCCCGACATCGCCAAGGCGCTGATCGCGTATTACTCGGCCAATCCGGATTTCATCTGGATAAGCGGAACCAGCCTCAACAGCCGCGCGCAGGATGCGGTGCGGGTGCTTGGCGAGGCTTCAAGCTATGGCCTCACGCCCGCCGACTATACGGTCGAAGTGCCCGCTGCCGGCGCATCGTCGGCCGATGCCAATGCGCAACTGAAAGAGCTCGTCCGTTTCGAGATGGCGCTTTCCGCGCGTGTGCTGCGCTATGCCCACGACGCCCAGAACGGCCGCGTCGATCCCAACCGCATGACCGGCTACTATGATTTCCCGGCCAAGCCGCTCGACTTGCAAGGCGTGCTGAGGACGCTGGCGCATACCCAGCAAGTGCGCACCTATCTCGAATCGCGGCATCCGCAGAATGCGGAATACCAGGCACTGCGCGTCGAGCTGGAATCGCTGCAGGCCAGTGCGGAAAACGAAATCGTCGTCGACCCCAAACTGTTGCTGAAGCCGGGCGAAACCAGTCCCGAACTGCCGAAGCTCCTGACCTTGATCGCGCGCAATCTCGATGACGAGATGGGCGGCGCCTATGGCGAGATCCTGTCCAGGCTGGCCACCAGCGACGTCTACGTTCCGGAACTGGTCCCGGTCATCAAGGCCGTGCAGCAGAAGGCAGGCATGAAGGGCGACGGCGTCATCGGCCCGCGCACTGTGGCGACGCTGGCCGGAACATCCAAGGCCGACAAGCTGCTGAAGGTGGAAGTGGCGCTGGAGGAACTGCGCTGGCTGCCCTCCGATCTTGGCAGTCCGCGCGTCTTCATCAACCAGCCGGCCTTTACCGCAAGCTACATCGACAATGGCGAGGAAAAGCTCAAGACGCGTGTCGTCGTTGGCCGGACCACCAACCAGACCTCTTTCTTCTACGACCAGATCAAGCAGGTCGATTTCCATCCCTATTGGGGCGTGCCGCAGTCGATCATCGTCAACGAGATGCTGCCGAGATTGCGCAACGATCCGGGCTATCTCGACCGGGCCGGCTACGAGGTGACGGATTCGCGCGGCAAGCGCATTCCTTCGTCGGCGGTCAATTGGGGCGCCTATGGCTCCAACATCCCCTACAGCGTTCGCCAGCAGCCGAGCGAGGCCAACGCGCTGGGCGAGTTGAAGATCCTGTTCCCCAACAAGCACGCGATCTACATGCACGACACCCCGCAGAAATCATTCTTCCAGCGGGATATGCGCGCGCTCAGCCATGGCTGCGTGCGGCTGCAGGACCCGCGCGGCATGGCAGCGGCGGTGCTTGGCACCTCCGTGGACTATATCGCCGAGAAGCTGAAGCACGGCCATGCGACCGAGAATGTGACGCGCACGATCCCGGTCTATGTCGCCTATTTCACCGCCTGGCCTGATCTGTCCGGCAAGGTCGAGTATTTCGGCGACGTCTACGACCGCGACTCGCGCCTCAAGCAGGCTCTGGACGCTACGGAGGCGGTTCGCTCGCCTTCGAGTTGATCCAGGACTTTCGGTAGGCCGTTAACTCATAAATACGGAATGACCGAAAGCGGAAAGGCGGCTGAGAGGGAACGAGGAGCGGCGGCTACCGTTATCGAACAAGCTCAAAACGCAACTGTGATCCTGTTTCGGTAGGGACGAACGATGTTGAGCGCTCGAAGCGATTCTGCGACGGTGTTTTGCCATCGTCGGCATTCTGCCGATGGCTGACGAAGGTGGACCAAGCTACGGAAGTGGGCACGTTTCGCGTTCAGATGGAAGACGCGCAACCGTTGGCACGACACCATACGATGCCAACGACTTCGGGCCTTCATTCGCGATCACACGGCCACAAAACAGAGGCCCTGACCTACTCCGCGAAATGGTCACTAACGGAGGCGCCGATGTCGAGCCATTATGCGATTCTCGAAGCCCCCTCCACGCTGGGCCTGGCGACCGACGGTGTGGAGCGCTTGCCTGACCGGCTCCTGGACCTTGCCTTGCGGAGCGCATCCAGGCGCGCCGGGCCGGGCGGCTGGCTGTGCCTGCGAAGGACCCGACGCCCGATCCCGAGACCGGCACCCTGAACGCCAGGGCAATTGCGCAGTGGTCGCCCAAGCTCGCCGACGCCGTGGAAGCGGTGCTTGACGCAGGCGGGTTTCCAGTGGTGCTGGGCGGCGATTGCACGATCGTGCTGGGCTCGGCGCTCGCGTTTCGACGACGCGGCCGCTACGGCTTGCTCTTCATTGACGGCAACGCCGATTTCTTCCAGCCAGAGGCGGAACCCAATGGTGAGGGCGCCTCGATGGACCTCGCCTTCGTCACCGGCTACGGTCCATCGCTCCTGACCGACATCGAAGGTCGCGGTCCTCTGGTCCGCCCTGAAGACGCTGTCGCCTTCGCGTATCGCGATCACAAGGATCAGGAGGAGTACGGAAGCCAGCCGCTCCCCGAAGAGCTCAAGGTGCTTGACCTTCCCGCTGTGCGCGCCACGGGCATCGAGGCCGCCGCACGCGAAGCGATCGATCACCTGACGAGAGCTGAATTGGACGGCTTCTTCATCCATCTCGACGCCGACTGTCTCGACGACGTCATCATGCCAGCTGTCGATTTTCGCGTGCTAGGCGGGTTGTCGTGGGACGAGCTGACGGCTGCGCTCCGGCTTGCCTCGGCGAGCGGCAAGGCAGTCGGCCTCGAGATCACCATCTACAATCCGCGCCTTGATGAGGACGGCAGCGCCGGACGCGGCCTCGCCGACGTACTGGCCGCTGCGCTCGGAACAGCAGCGCCATGACGACGAGCTATGGCTGCTCTCAGGCAGCAAGGCGCACTGAGCGACCGATTTGAGATCGTTTTCCGACTGGCGGCTTTCATAATGCGGCGGAATCTGTTTCTTTCAGGCTCGGCATGAGCCGATATGCCGGGCTCGCGATTGTGAGCCTGCAAGCTAGTAGCGCTGGAACAATGGCCGCCGGAAGCCGGCGTCGCGCCCGGCGATCAGCCAATAGAGCAACCCGGCGACAAGTCCGGCAGCGGCAATGATGCCGATGTCGACCCAACGCTCCGGGTCCATATCCTCCGGTGCACTCGGCCAGATCAGGGCGAAACCGCCGACCGCGGCGCCGGCGCCGAAAACCATGTGCAGCAGGACATTGCGCAACGAGAAGAACTCGGCGATCAGCGCGAAGATCAGCGTCTGCAGCGCGGTCACCACGATGGTCAGGAAATAGACGAACATGCCGAGCGGCGGCACCAGCAGCACCGCGATCGGCGAAACGCCCATGACGTCGAAATAGCTGGGCGCGTTGGGCAAGGAGCTGAGCACGCCATAGATCACCGCGATGGCGATCAGGCCGACCAGCACCGACACGAAGTAGCCGGCCAACATCATCAATATGCGCTTCATCACGTGCTTTGCCGTCGCCATCCCCATCCCCCAATGCGGCGCCCAGAGCAATTCCAGGAAAAGTGTGAAACGGTTTCCGTCCGGAATTGCGCCAAAACAAAGAGTTAGAGCGGTTCACCGTTTCCATGAAGCGGTGAACTGCTCTGGCGCACAGTCAGCCATCAAAGCGACGCTGACGCAAGGGGAGGCGCCCGCGCCGGGAATGGCCGCTGACACGGCCGGGAACGAAATGTCTGCCGGCGAACCCTATTTCGGCTCCGCCGTCACAGGATCGTAGGTGATTTCGACCTTCGCCTTGTCCGCCGTGTAATAGGTGACGGTGTAGGCGCCGCTGTCCCAGTCGACCTCGTCCACATAGCGAAAGCCGTCGCGCTGCTCGACCTTGGCGATGATCTCGGACAGCTTCTTGGCATTGGGCGGCGGCAGCGGCTTGTCGTCCGCGGCCAAGGCCGGCGCGCCGGCGAGAAGAACGGCGACGCTGGTCGCCGGCAGAAATCTGGACATGGCTTTCCCTCAAGTTTTCGTCGGAGAGAAACTCGCTGGCGTGCCGGTTTGTTCCGCAGCCGGAATGCGTGCCGATTCAGTCCACAGGTTTGCAGCTGCCCGAATAATGGGCCGCCGCCCGCTTGACTTACGCAGCGCGTCGTTGAGCGGGGTGGAGACCTGAACGGGTTCGACGAGGGTCGACGGCGGTCACGATGCTGTGGTGGTGATCGCAATAGACGCGATCCGCCGAAGTTGGCCCAGCACAGAAACGATAACCGCCGGGCACTGACCGGTCTTCGCTCACCGGGAAGCGGCACTGATAGACGCCTAGCTGAATGAGGGGGACGTCTTTCGAAATCGGTCTGATATTTTCAGGCATGGTTTTTCAGGTTCCTGGTTCATAGCCATTGCCGGCCGATGGCCGCAAAGCGACCGTGTCAAGGCGAGCTTCTCTCGTTTTGGAGGGCTGTGGATCACCATATGGTGTTGGTCGCAGCGTCAATGAAGCCCGAAACCCTGCATTTCGGAAGTCAATCATTGCGACTTAAGGCCACACCAGCTGCTGGGCGGGCGGGCTACGGAAGCGAATACATCTGTCAGCAGAAGTGTGGTCGCGTCCCCGAGCATCTCTGCGAACCGCTTCGCCGGTGCTATGGTGTGCCTGCATGATCAGGCAGCAGGGATATGAGCCATGCCCGAAGTCACCCGCCGTACACTTCTTGCGTTCACCGCCGTGGCCTCAGTCATTGAACCGACATTTGCTGAAGGGGAAGGGGCCTCACCCGGATTGCGGGCGCTGATCGGAGCCCATGAAGCCACCTATGTCGGGCTTCACAGGGTTGTTCATCAAGCGGGCAGTAGCAGCCACGAACGCAAGAGGGCAGACCGGATTGAACAGGAAGCACTGCTGGCCATCTGCTCCTATCCTGCGATCAGCCGAGGCGATCGCCGGGCCAAGGCCGATTACCTGTTGACCGCCGAGGCTCGGGGTGAACTCGACCTGGAAGAGCACATGCAGGCCATCCTGCACTCGATGAAGCGCTGATCGCGGCTGGTGCATCTCCACCAGACATCGCCAACTGCCGTAAGGATTTTGGTGGGCGATGCAGGGATTGAACCTGCGACCCCACCCGTGTGAAGGGTGTGCTCTCCCGCTGAGCTAATCGCCCGCTCGTTGCCCAAAGGCCAAGCGAGCCGCGATATAAGGGAGGCGGGTGCGGGAAGTCAAGGCGGTGTTCGGCGTTCCGACAGGATCGGATTGTCGGCCTATCCGGCCTTGTCTCGACGAGACGTGGCCGCTTCCAAAGGCAATCGAATATAGGTTCTTGCGAAGAGGACCCCCACCCTAGCCCTCCCCACAAGGGGAGGGAAGCTGCCGCGCTCTCGCCTTTTGCGTCGAGAACGTTGGAAATCTGCTGATATCAGCGCCGACGGAATCTCCTCCCCCTTTGTGGGGAGGGGTTAGGAGTGGGGGTATTCGTAGGGCGCAAGCCTTTGCCCATATGCGATTTCCTGCGCCGCTCCCCGTCAGTTTCTGGCGGCGGCAATCAGCTTTTGCGCCAGATCGAGCGTCAGGGCGTCGAAATGCGAGATGACCGCCGAGGGTTCGAATTCGCGGACATGGCGGTCGGTGTAGCCGAAATCGACCGCCACCACCGGGATGCCGGCGGCCTTCGCCGTGTCGATATCGGTTTGCGAATCGCCAACCATCAGCGCGCGGTGCGGGTCGCCGCCGGCCAGCTTGATGGTCTCGATCAGATGGCGCGGGTCGGGCTTGCGGAAGGCGAACGTGTCCTGGCCGGCGATGGCCGCGAAATGCTGGGTCAGGCCGAGCGCCTCGATCAGCGCCAGCGAGTTGGCTTCGTATTTGTTGGTGCAGATGGCGAGGATATAGCCGGCCTCCTCGAAGCGCGCGATCGCCTCGACGACACCGGGGTAGGGGCGCGATTTGCCGGGGATGTTGAGCGTGTAGTGGTCGAGGAAAAGTTTCAGCAGCCGGTCGTGCTCCTCGACGGCAAGCGATCGCTGATGGGCGGCGTGCGCCCGCTCGATCATCACCCGGCCGCCGTGACCGACAAAACGCCTGAAGCCGGCTTCGTCGACCGCCGCGATCTCGCTGGCGGCCAGGCTGTGGTTCAGGCTGTCGAGCAGGTCCGGCGCTGTGTCGATCAGCGTACCGTCGAGGTCGAACACGATGATCGGTCGGGTCATGGTCTGTCCTGGGCAGGTGTGCAATGGGCAGGCGATAGCGGCTGTGGCGCGTCAAGGCAAGCGCGGGGCCAGTTCGTTCAGGCGGGGCCTGCCCATCAGGCCGGACATTCGCGGCGGGCCATCCTATATGAAAAAACCCGCCTCGACGGCGGGTTGTGGCGCAAACCAGCACCATGGACGAAAATGTAGCATAGCTGCTGTCACCGATCAAGGAAATAATTCCTATACACATCACCTGGAGAAGCGCCGTCCAGGGCTTTGACCGGACCGGCAAAAATGCTACGAGCCCGGCAGCAAGTTTCCGGGGCAACAATCGACATGGATGCAAGGCAGTTGAAGGTCGAAGCCGCGCGCGCCGCACTTGCCCATGTGGGCGACGGCATGCGGCTCGGCATCGGCACCGGCACCACGGCCGAAGAGTTCGTGCGGCTGCTTGCCGAAAAGGTTGCCACCGGCATGACCGTCATCGGCGTGCCGACCTCGGAGCGCACCGCTTCGCTGTGCCGCGAGCTTGGCGTGCCGCTGTCGACGCTGGAGGAAACGCCAGAGCTCGATCTCACCGTCGACGGCGCCGACGAAGTCGACCCGGAACTGACCTTGGTCAAGGGCGGCGGCGGCGCGCTGCTGCGCGAGAAGATCGTCGCCGCGGCGTCCCAGCGCATGATCGTCATCGCCGACCGCTCCAAGATGGTCGAGACGCTCGGCCGTTTTCCGCTGCCGATCGAGGTCAATCCGTTCGGCCTGCGCGCCACTGAAATCGCGGTTGCCGCAGCGGCTGAAAAGCTCGGTCTTTCCGGGCCGGTCACATTGAGGATGACGGGAGGGCAGGCTTTTGTTACAGACGGCGGCCATTTTATCCTCGATGCATCTTTTGGCCGCATTCCGGATACAAGAGCGCTTTCGAATGCTCTCCACGCCATTCCGGGCGTGGTCGAGCATGGTCTTTTCATCGGGCTGGCTTCAGCGGCCATCATCGCCGGCGGCGACGGTATCCAAACCGTCCATGCCGCCCGAAAACCAGGGAGTTTTACCGATCATGACGTTGCATAACCGGGTTCGCAGCCTTTCCGTCCTTTTGGCGGCCTCGGCCGTTTTCGCCTTCTCTTCGCCGGCGTTTTCGCAGGATGTCACGGATTCGCACCTGAAGGCCGCCCGCGCGGCGGTGTCTGCGATCCACGCGACCGACCCGTTCGACAACATTCTGCCGCAGGCAGCCGCGGCGCTCGAATCGCAGCTGATCCAGAAGAACCCGGACATGCAGGAACTGATCGGCAAGACGATCAGCGAGAAGGCGCTGGCGCTGGCCTCGCGCCGCGCCGACCTCGAGAAGGAAGCCGCACTCGCCTACGCGAAAGTGTTCTCCGAAAAGGAACTGGCCGACATCGCCGCCTTCTACAATTCCGATTCGGGCAAGAAGCTGCTCGATAGCGGCCCGACGGTGACCCGCGAACTGGTCAAGGCAGCCGACATCTGGCAGAACGGCCTCGGCCGCGATCTCGCCCAGCAGGTCGGCGAAACGCTGGCCGCAGCCGCCAAGGCAAAGGCGCAGGCAGCACCTGCCGCGCCCGCCGACGGAGCCGCCGCTCCGGCCGATGGCGCAGCGCCCGCCGATGGCGCGGCCCCCGCGGACAACAACTGACCCGCATTTCAAATGGCCTTGCGGCCTCCCGCGAAAGCCCGGCCTGTCCGTAATGCAGTTCACTTAGGCACCTTCAGTGTTCTGACAGGATATTTGGCTGGTAGCTTTTTGACGACACGGGGGCATGATCGCCCCCGTGTTTTTGGGAGGATGAGGTCTCCCAGCCGTTGTCTTAATCGGATGAGGTGTGCGGGTAGTTTTGCTGGC